>LJTS01000255.1 GCA_001304425.1 Betaproteobacteria bacterium SG8_40 | reverse complement strand
GTTTCCACTGCCATCGTCATCGGCTTTGCCCTCGCCATGTCGTCAACGGCGTTCGTCCTGCAAACGCTGGCCGAGCGCGGTGAACTGACGACCCGCAAGGGGCGCTCCTCGTTTGCCATCCTGCTGTTCCAGGACATCGCCGTCATTCCGTTGCTGGCACTGATACCGCTGCTCGGCGGCGGCGACGAAGTGCCGGCCGGCGCCGGGGCCTGGCTGGCGGCCGGCGAGGCCATCGCCGTGATCGCCGTCATCGTGTTCGGCGGACGCTACCTGCTGCGCCCGGTATTCAGGTTGATCGCCGGCAGCGGCATCAAGGAGATATTCACCGCCGCTGCGCTGTTGGTCGTGATCGGCACGGCGCTCGGTGTGGCGTCGGTTGGCTTGTCGATGTCACTGGGAGCGTTTCTCGCCGGTATGCTGCTCGCCGATTCCGAATACCGCCACGAACTCGAAGCAGATATCGAACCGTTCAAGGGGTTGCTGCTGGGCCTGTTCTTCATCTCCGTGGGCATGTCGGTCGACCTCGGCCTCATCCTCAGCCAACCTGCGGCCATTGCCGCAATGGTGCTGGGGATGATGCTGATCAAGGCCGCGGTTCTGTTCGCCGTTGCCCGCTTCAGCGGCCAGGACAATCATTCTTCACTCGGCGTCGCCGCCACGCTGTCACAAGGCGGCGAGTTCGCCTTCGTCATTTTCGCCGTCGCCATCGAGGGCGGCATCATGGAGAGCGCGCTGGCAAGCTCCCTGGTGATCGCGGTGATCATTTCGATGGCGCTCACGCCGTTGGCAATGACACTGGAAGACCTGCTTCGGCGCAGTGCAAGCAGCGGCAAGGAAGACGATTTTGATGAAATCGAGGAACGCGAACACCGCATCATCATCGCCGGCTTTGGAAGAGTCGGACAGATGGTGGCGCGGGTACTGGCTGCGCGCGGCATCGGTTTCACCGCGCTTGACATCAGCAGCGAACAGATCGAGGTAGTTCGGCGCTTTGGCAACAACAAGGCCTACTACGGCGATGCTTCGCGGCTGGATTTGCTCGATGCCGCCGGCGCACGGGAGGCACACATATTCGTACTGGCGATCGACGACATCGAAGCGTCGGTGCGCACGGCTGAGACGGTGAAGAAGCACTTCCCGCAGCTGAAGATCTTTGCCAGGGCACGCAACCGCTTCCATGCCTACCGGCTGATGGACCTCGGAGTCGCGTACATCATTCGCGAAACCCTGGTCTCTTCGCTGGAGTTAGCCGAACACGTGCTCGCCGCGGCCGGCATCAGCGCCTGGGACGCAAAGGATACCGTCACCACCTTCCGTGCCCATGACGAGCGCACGATCCAGCGTCAGCACGCCGTGTATCACGACGAAACCCAACTAATACAGACGTCGCGCGAGGCAGCCCGCGAGCTGCAGGGCATCTTCGAGTCCGACCGCGAATCGCAGCGAGGCGGCGACACGAGGCCGTTTTCTCCGGAAGATGTGCGCTGACCCGGGACAAACCGGCGCGGCGCCGGGCAGTTAGCAACAGCAACGGGCGGAAAAGCAGGCGCGCATTCCGGCGGCCCCGCCCCGGGTTCGGGCACGGCGATTCAGGCGCATCCGGCCTCCGGCTCGGCGTCGCGGGCACAAGGGGTTACAATTCCGACGTTCCTTTCGGGACGAGCTGGCGTGGGCTGATATCGGCGCAGGGATTCCCGGGCCAGACATTCGGCAGGAACAGCACCTGTTTCGGTGCACTTGGAGAGTTCACCGCGGGAGAAATTCCGGGGAGAAAGACGGGGCAGTGCGATGCGAGTCGAAGTACACGTACATGGAACAATTCTGTTGAGGGCGGGAACCAGCACGGAACAGATGGAATCCGCAATGCGCCCGCTGCTGGACTACATCGATGAAGACAGCCTCGCTGACGTCAGAAGCATCCACCCGGATGAGCCGGGCATCGCGTTCGATCGCCAAAGACGCGTTATCGAAATTTGCTGGACGGGTGATGTCGGTCGCAGCTTCAGGCAGCTTTTGGCCGAGGCGCTCGACGCACTCAACTCCTATTGCGAAGACGCGGCACCGGTCGATATCACCTACTATCACGAAGACGGGCGCGACGAGTTCGACGTAATCTTCGTCGGTCCGTCGCCCGAATCGATCGACCGTGTGCGCCGGCAGCGAATGATGGAGGACTTGCAGCACGTGCTGTCGCGTGATTTCGACGATGCTGAAATAAATCAGGTTCTCAATCTGGTTAACCAGATGTTCGACCGCCGCTGGGAAAAAGGGCGCCGCCAGAGCGAACCGGTATCGGCGGAAACGCCAACTGTTCCTCTGCGGCGCAGACACTTGCACTGATGTCCCTGCGCCAGACAGTCAACCGCGGGTGATTGCGCTTTTTTCCACAGCGCATCGCACCGAAGATCCGCCGTCATGGCCTTGAAAGGAAACGTCGCCGTGAACAGGATTCTTCGGCTGCTGGTCGCTGCTTTCGTCTTGCAGGCCATCATCGCGCGGGCAGCTCCCCTGCCGGAAGCATCGCCAGAAGACGTCGGCCTGTCCTCGGGCCGGCTTGCGCGTCTCACGGCCACACTGACAACGGCGATCGAATCCGGTGAACTGCCGGGCGCGGTCATCATGATTGCGCGCGACGGCAAGCTGGTTTACTCGCAAGCCCTGGGCTGGCAAGACAAGGCGGCAAACGTCCGGATGCGCGAAGACGCCATATTCCGCATCTATTCCATGACCAAGCCGATTGTCAGCGTGGCGGCAATGACGCTGGTGGAGCGGGGCCAACTGTCGCTGGACGATCCGGTATCGAAATACATCCCGGCGTTCAGCGACATGAAGGTCAGCGTCGAGCCAGGCGGCGAGGCCGGCACTGCGCAGCCGGTGCTGGTTGACGCGCGTCGACCGATCACCGTTCAGGACTTGCTGCGCCACACCTCCGGGTTGACCTACCAGATGAGAGGGCCGCAGACCGAAGCCAAACGGCTTTACAAGCAGGCCAACATTTTCTCGCAACACTGGATGCTCGAGAATTTCGCCAACGCGCTCGCGGCATTGCCATTGCAGCATCAGCCGGGCACGACCTGGGAATATGGCCATTCCACCGATATCCTCGGGCGTGTCGTCGAAGTAGCGGCGGGAATGCCGCTTGACCGCTATCTTCAGCAGGAAGTCTTTGATCCACTCGGGATGAAGGACAGCGCATTCCGTGTCGCGCCCGACAAGCAGGACCGCATCGCCGAACCGATTCCAGACAAGTACACCGGGAAAACTCCGACACTGATCGACGTGCGCAACCCCGTGACCTTCTTCGCCGGCGGCCACGGGCTGACTTCGACGGCGGGCGACTACCTGCGCTTCAGCCAGATGCTGCTCGGCGGTGGCGAACTGGACGGCGTCCGTGTACTTGGTCCGAAGACGGTTCGCTATATCGCATCGAATCACCTCGACGAGACGATCTCGAAGGGCGATGATTTCATCGCCGGGCCCGGTTACGGCTTTGGGCTGGGATTTGCGACCCGGCTGGAGTATGGCCAATCGAACTGGCCCGCCTCCATTGGCGAGTTCTACTGGGGCGGATATGCCGGCACCTATTTCTGGATCGACCCGGAAGAAAACCTGGTCGTTTCCTATATGTCAGTGGAACCGCTGCGACGCCAGCACTACCGGGTCCTGCTGCGCAATCTGGTCTATCAGTCGATCATCGAGTAGCTCGCACGTGCATAGACAGCTTCTTATCGCGCTGTTTGCCACCGCGACACTTCTGACGTCCCATGAATCACCGGCGCAGGAGCACAACCCCAGAGGACAGCGCGAATCGATACTACTGGTGGCCGCACCCCGACTCGCTGACGTCAGTTTCGCGCGCAGCGTAGTGCTGGTGATGTTTCCGACAGATACCGGCCCCAGCGGTGTCATTCTCAACCGGCCGACCGAGTTGACGAACGGCCTGTTGTTCATGTTCCGCATGACACCGCCCCCGGAACGCGCCTGGTGGACAGTGGACGACATCTATTTCAGCGGGGACGGCGAGTTGCTCGAAACACTCCTCGAACGGCCCCAAGCCGACTCGAGTCAACGCTTCTTCGCCGGCTACGCCAGTTGGGCCCCCGGTCAACTCGAAGACGAGATCGCCCGCGGTGACTGGCACGTTCTCAGGATCGACCCGGACGTTCTCTACGACACCGAGCCCGATACGTTGTGGTTGCGCATGCATCAGCGCGCGACCTTGCCGCGCGCGCGGCTCGAACCCGGCGGGCCGGTCACTGCGCCGCGCCGGTTTGCCGGCCAACCGGGCTCGATTCGCGCCAACGGACACCTTTTGTAAATTCAGGAAAGAGAAAGCTCATGGAAGATGCCTTGTTCTCCGTAAAGGATCAGGTCGTTGTCGTGCCGGGCGGAAGCCGCGGCATCGGCTGCGCACTGGCCGAGGGTTTCGCCGCGCGCGGCGCCCAGGTCATCATAGCCGGACGGGAAGCCGGAACGCTCGAGAAAACCGCCGGTGAAATTTCGACCGGCCCCAAACCGGTCAAACCAGTCGTTTGTGATGTCGCCAAACCCGAAGACATCGCGCGGCTGGTCGAATCGACACTGTCCGCCTTCGGCAGGATCGACACGCTGGTCAGCGTTGCCGGCGTCAACAAGCGCATGAAGGCGGAAAGATACACGACGGAAGAGTACGACTGGATCATGGACATCAACCTGCGCGGCAGCTTCATGCTGGCCCAGGCCGTCGGCAAACACATGATCGGGCAAGAGGCCGGCTCCATCATCAACATCGACTCGTTGAACACTTACGCCCCGCTGAAAGGCGTCACGCCTTATGCAATGAGCAAGGCGGGCGTGCTGATGATGACCAGGGCGCTGGCGAACGAGTGGGGACGCCATGGCGTGCGCGTCAATTCGATCGCACCAGGATTCTTTCCGACCGCGTTATCGAAAAAACTCTGGGCCGAAGAAAAGATGCGCGACTGGGCTATTCAGAACACGCCGCTCGGGCGTCTCGGCGACGTCAAGGAACTGGTGGGCACGGCCGTATTTCTGGCGTCAGACGCGTCGGCGTTCATCACCGGACAGACAATTCGTGTCGATGGCGGAGTGACTGCCGGAATCAACTGGCCGATCGAGCTGTAAGCTCCGGCATCCGGCTCATCGGCGACTCCCGGCGAACGCCGCGCCGATCAGCGGCCGCGCCGCTCAAACCGATGGCTCGATGATCAGCAGCAGGTCGTCGCGCTCGATGATATTGCGGTCAGCCTCCCAGAAGCCGACCGGTTCCCCGCCACGGTAGAGCCGTACCACGAGACCGCAATCGAGCGCGCGCATCGATTTCCCGACTTCCTCTGGCTTTGCCACGCGTTCCACCAGCGCGACCCTGCCGTCCGAAGTGAGCAGGTCCAGCACGTAATCTGTCAGGTAGTCGTTGCCTACCGCCTCGGCAAGCAGATAACCACCGGCCTGGGACGGCATGACGGTGACGTTGGCGCCGGCGCTGCGCATCAGCTTGACGTTCTCGTCCTCCATGACGATTGCGACTATGCGTACCCGCGCATTCAGGTTTCGGACAGTCAGTACCGACAGCACACTGGTATCGTCACGGCCAATGCACACCAGGACTGCCCGCGCATTCTTGATGCCCGCGTCGATGAGTATGCTCTCGCGCGTCGGATCGCCGTGCAAGCCAACATAACCGAGATTGGCCGCGTCATGCACACAGCTATCGGAGATGTCGATGACGACGATGTCCTCCGGCCGGGTTCCCTTGCTGACGACTTCGCGGGCGGCCACCCGTCCGGTTTCTCCGAAGCCGATGATGATCACATGATCGCGAAGACGATCTCTGAGCTGCGCCATGCGGAAATCCTCCACGACTTTCTGAATCACTAACTGATAGGCGGTTCCCAGAAAGATGAACCAGATAAATATGCGTACCGGAGTGATGAAGAGCGCGTCGATCACGCGCGTGTGCGGTTCAATTGGCACAATGTCGCCATAACCTACCGTGGTTACGGTGATCATTGCGAAATAAACCACGTCGGCAAACGAAACATGCCCGTCGTAGTGATCCACCAGACCGGCACGATCGAACCAGAGCACGGTAATGACCGTGGCGAACAAAAACAGGATCATCAGCAGCCGGTTGACCAGCGTCCGTTCGTGGCTGACCGGTGCCTTGACGTACAGGACCGGTTTGCGGCGTAACGGCAACAGTCTCGCGGACCAGCTTCGGATCGGGTTTTCTGGCATGCTTTGAATCAGGCGTCCTTCAGGCGCATCATAATCGAAGAGTGAAACCGTCACGACCCCCCCGCGTTCGAATGCGGCTCGCCGCCCTCGCTCTCTGTGGTGTGGCCCCGGCAATGGGCGTCCCTGCCGGTACGCCGGCGGGTCAGGCTGCTGACGCTTCCGCTTATTCACATCCGCTTGCGCA
>LJTS01000254.1 GCA_001304425.1 Betaproteobacteria bacterium SG8_40 | reverse complement strand
ACAGTCGTTGAAGGGCGTAATGCGCGCTCGACCTTCGTTTTTGGCGAGCCGGGTGGACCACCATCGTTCGAGCCCTGGTCGATTGAAGTCGAGGAGAAGCTTTTTTCGAAATGGGCGCTTTCCGAGCTCGGAATTCTCGACAAGATCACTCAGCCGATTTTGATGATCAACGGCAAGCACGATCACCTTGCGCCGATCGGCAACATTTACTTTATGCTGGAGCATGGCCCGGTTACCGGACGCGAAGCTCGGGTGTACCCCGATGATGGCCATTGTGCCTTCAAGCACTATCGCGAATGGGCGCCCGCGTCGTTCGCGTGGCTGCACGAGAAGCTAACAGCGCGTTCTGGCTGAGGCTGTCCCAATAGTTTCACTGCCGTTTGAGCGCTGGTGCGTGGTGGACGGTCCTGCAAATCGGATATTCGCTGTATTGTTTCATGACTGGTCCCGTCGTCACCCGTTTTGCCCCCTCGCCGACCGGCTATCTCCATATCGGCGGCGCCCGAACCGCTTTGTTCAATTGGCTGTACGCGAAACACTGCGGCGGCAAGATGCTGCTCAGAATTGAGGACACCGACCGGGAGCGATCAACCGATGCCGCGATTGCCGCGATCATAGACGGGCTGTCCTGGCTGGGGATCGATTGGGAAGGCGCGCCCTACTATCAGTTTGCCCGTGCCGACAGGCATCGCGAAATCGCAGAGAAACTGCTCGCGGAAGGCAAGGCATATCGCGCTTACGAAACGCCGGAGGAACTCAACGAGATGCGCGCCATGGCAAGGGCCGAGGGGCGCTTTCCTCGTTATGATGGGACGTGGCGCGACCGCGATTCCTCGGAAATTCCGCAGGGCACGCCATCTGTTGTCCGCATCAAGTCACCGCTCGAGGGCGAAACCGTCATTGAGGATCGGGTTCAGGGACGGGTGAGCTTTCCCAACAGCGATCTCGACGACTTCATCATCCTGCGTTCCGACGGAACGCCGACCTATATGCTTGCCGTCGTCGTCGACGATTACGACATGGGCGTCACGCATATCATCCGTGGCGACGATCACCTGACGAACGCAGGTCGCCAGAAAATCCTTTTCGACGCGCTCGATTGGCCGCTGCCGGTCATGGCGCATATTCCGCTGATCCACGGATCGGACGGCGCAAAGCTGTCAAAACGCCATGGTGCCTTGGGTGTCGATGCGTACCGGGCTATGGGCTATTTGCCCGAAGCAATCCGAAACTACCTGGTCCGCCTCGCTTGGTCGCATGGCGACGACGAAATTATGTCGACCGAGCAAATGATCGCTTGGTTCGAGGTCGACGATGTCAATCGTGGAGCGGCCCGCTTTGATTTCGCCAAGCTCGAAAGCCTCAACGCCCACTACATCAGACAGAAGAGCGACGAAGCGCTATTCGATCTCCTCATGACGGAACTTCCGCATCTACCGGGGGGAGATGCCTTCGAGATTCGACTGACCCCGTCGCATCGCGATCAATTGCGCCGCGCCCTGCCGCTTCTCAAGGAACGAGCCAAGACTCTGAAGGACCTCCTCGACGGGGCGAATTTCATCGTCGCAGAACGGCCGCTCGAACTTGACGCGGCCGCAATGAAACTCATGGACGGAGACGCGATGATGCTCTTGTCCAGACTTGTTCCGGCCCTCTCGTCGGTGGAGCCATGGTCGGCGGACACGATCGAACCGGCGATAAAGTCCTTTGCCGAAGCGGAGCAACTCAAACTCGGCAAAATCGCCCAGCCGTTGCGGGCGGCCCTAACCGGCCGCACGACATCGCCAGGAATATTCGATGTACTCGCCATTCTCGGGCGTGACGAATCCCTTGCGCGGCTGGGCGACCAGATCAGGCTTTGACGTCCCGCTCGCTGTGACGCGATGATGTCATTTTATCGAAACGATTGATGTGTTTTGAATTTCTGTGCATGGACTTGCCGCGCTGCGGCAAATAAAATAGCCACTTCTATCGGCGTCCTCCCCAATCATGCCGAAACAAGGGCCTCAGCGCGTCAGCGCACGAGGTGGATGGCGCCCGAATCCTGGGGGATTGGAGTCAGCATATGAGCGAAAAGACAGCGTCACTTACAATCGGCAACGAAAGCTGGGACTTTGACGTCATCCCAGGGACCATAGGTCCGGAGGTTATCGATATTGGTAGCCTTTATGCGAAGACTGGTCGGTTCACTTACGATCCGGGCTATACCTCGACCGGATCATGCGAGTCGAAGATTTCCTACATCGACGGCGATGAAGGGACCCTCCTTTACCGCGGATACCCGATCGAACAGCTTGCCGAGCACGGCGACTTTCTCGAAACTTGCTATCTTCTCCTCTACGGCGAACTGCCGACGGCGAGCCAAAAAGCCGACTTCGATCATCGCGTCACATACCATACGATGGTTCATGAGCAGATGAGCCGATTCTTCACGGGATTTCGACGTGACGCTCATCCCATGGCGATTATGGTTGGCTGTGTCGGCGCTCTGTCGGCGTTCTATCATGACTCGACGGACATTTCCGATCCGTACCAGCGCATGGTCGCTTCGATTCGGATGATCGCCAAGATCCCGACGCTGGCGGCAATGGCGTTCAAATATCACGTCGGCCAGCCGTTCGTTTATCCATTGAACGAGCTCGACTATGCATCGAACTTCCTGAGGATGTGTTTCGCCGTTCCCTGCGAGGAGTACAAGGTCAATCCGGTGCTTTCGCGCGCAATGGACCGGATATTCATCCTCCATGCCGAGCACGAGCAAAATGCCTCGACATCGACCGTAAGGCTTGCCGGGTCGTCCGGGGCGAACCCGTTTGCGTGCGTTGCTGCTGGCTGTGCTTGTCTGTGGGGCCCGGCTCACGGCGGCGCCAACGAAGCAGCGCTCAATATGTTGAGCGAGATCGGCACGGCCGAGCGTATTCCCGAATTTGTTGCCCGTGCCAAAGATAAAGACGATCCATTCCGGCTGATGGGCTTTGGTCACCGCGTGTACAAGAACTACGATCCGCGCGCGAAGATCCTCCAGAAGACGTGCCACGAGGTGTTGTCGGAGCTTGGCATCCAGGACGATCCGCTGCTCGAAGTCGCGATGGAACTCGAGCGCATCGCCTTACACGATGAGTATTTTATCGAGAAGAAGCTCTATCCCAACGTCGACTTTTATTCAGGCATTACCTTGAAGGCGCTTGGGTTTCCCACGACCATGTTCACCGTGTTGTTCGCGTTGGCCCGAACCGTCGGCTGGATTGCCCAATGGAAGGAAATGGTTGAGGATCCGTCCCAGCGTATCGGACGTCCACGTCAGCTGTACACCGGCGAGACCCGGCGCGATTACGTGCCAGTTTCGAAGCGTCGTTGATGCTGCTTATGCGTCGCCAACACAACGTTGGCGGCGCGCCGACTGGGTGTCGTGTCGCCAAGCGTCATCAAGTCGTCGAGCCTTTCGAAGGCCGAAAGTTGGCGGCGGCGCTCCGGGGAATCGCGCAACAACGGCACAACCGCTTCCGCGAGTTTGTCCGGAGTACAGTTGCCACCTCAACCGATCGACGCAACACACGCGTTAAATCGTTCTGCTGGCGTTTCGAAGCCCAGCGTTTTTCTTGGCCGTTCGTTTAGCTGACGCGCCACTTTATTCAGATCAGCCTGCGTGTAAACCGACAAGTCAGTCCCCTTGGGGAAGTACTGCCTGAGCAGGCGATTGGTATTCTCATTGGAACCACGTTGCCACGGGCTTTGCGGATCGCAGAAGTAAACATCGATGTCGGTTGCCAGGCTAAACCGGCGATGATCCGTGAGTTCCTTGCCGCGGTCCCAGGTCAGCGATTTGTAGAGTTCACTCGGCAGTGTCTTCGCTTGCCTGATGAGCGCAGACACCACCGTCTGGGTGCTCTTATCAAGCAGTTTCACCAACATCACGTAACGCGTATGGCGTTCCACCAACAGAGGAGGTCACCCTCCCAATGACCCGGCACCGCCCGATCCTCAACCGAGGCCGGGCGCTCACTGATCGAGATCATGTCCTTGATTTGCCCGCGGTCATGACCCTTCCCGGTTGCGGGTTTGGATCGGCGCATCGTCCGCTTCGACCGAAGGTGCTCAACCAGCTCTTTCTTTAGCACACCGCGGGCTTGAACGAATAAGCTGCGATAGATCGTCTCGTGCGACACCTGATTGTGCTCTTCCTGCGGGTGCGCCCGCTTAAGCCATCCTGCAATCTGTTCAGGAGACCAGTTCAACTGAAGCTTTGTGGATACTGTGCGGCTGAGGGCCGGGTAGCAAGCCAGCTTGCAAAGCTTGGGGCGACAGGCGCGATCCCAGGCGGCTTGATCAGACTGGACCGCTCGATAGCGATCAATGCCGCCATTACGCTTGACTTCGCGACTGATGGTCGAGGCCGAGCGCCGCAAGCGTCGGGCAATACAACGCAGCGACAAGCGGCCTTCAAGACCTCTGGATATCTCTTCACGCTCCACCAACGTCAGGGATAATCTCGAGCGCTTACGGTCGGGAGGGCGAATGCCACCTGTCCGTGATAACAAGGGGTAGATCGAAGACGAATCCCGGTCAAAACCACGCCCGATTGAACTCATGGACTCGCCGCGTTGCCAGCGGTCCCATATCTCCCTCTTCTGATCGGCTGTAAAATATATCCGACGTCTGCGTTTCATCTGAACACCCCATCTTTCCAACAAAGATAAAGTGTTGCGACGAACCGTTGAGGTCACCCTCCAACATCGGCCGCTTCACGCGGCGCGGCAAACCGGTTAACTCTGATCCAATTGTTACAGTGCTGGCCTAGCTGCAATCGGGCGATCAAGTTCAGATTGTTTCTGTGCATCATCTTCGAAACGATGGTGCGCCAAAACGGAGCACGAAAAAACCCCGCCCTTTGGGCGGGGTCTCTCGACAGTTATCTACCTCGTGGTAGACTTGCTGTTGTTAAAGCGGCGTCCCTTGCGGGGCGTCGTTTTTCGTAAGCGACCGGACTCCCGTCCGCGCTTCCAGCTTGCAAGGATCTCGTCCTTGATGAAGCTGACAGCATCGTCAACGGACTCAGTGCCGTTGGCGACGTGTTCGAACATCGTTCGAAGTCGAATCTCGATGGTATCGAGGTAGTTTTCACTCATACGCAC
>LJTS01000027.1 GCA_001304425.1 Betaproteobacteria bacterium SG8_40 | reverse complement strand
ACGAGTTCACCGACGAGGACCGGGACTTCATCGAAAGCCGTCCGCTGCTATTTCTCGCTACCGCTGACGCCGAGGGCCACCCCGACTGTTCGTACAAGGGCGGCTTGCCGGGATTCGTCCGGGTGGTGGATCGTCACACGCTTGCGTTTCCGAGCTACGACGGCAACGGCATGTTCAAGAGTCTGGGCAACGTTCTCGTCAATCCGCATGTCGGGCTGCTGTTCATCGACTTCGAGAGCCCCAACCGGCTGCGTGTGAACGGAGAGGCAAGCGTGCGTGCCGATGACGCGCTGCTTTCCGAATTCGTAGGCGCACAATTGATTGTGCGTGTCCGTGCGACGGCGATCTTTCCCAACTGTCCGCGCTACATTCACAAGATGCAAATCGTCGAGCAGTCGGTCTACGCGCCGTGCGAAGGCCACACGCCGCCGACGCCCAGGTGGAAGCAGTTCCCTGAATTCCGGGAAGTATTGCCCCCGGGCGATCCGGCTCGCGGGTAACAGCGGCCCGAACGGCCCCGCCACACGAGGTGCTGTGGGTGATACGGGGCTCACCCGGACGTTGGCGGGTATTTCTTGCGTAAACCGACGCGGCCATGCAATGGCCCATCTCGTTTGCGCGAGTCCGAATAGTATTGCGCCAGATCCAGACACGGTCGTCGAAGAGCGGCTGGCATCTGTGGCGCCGGCTGCGCGAGGCGACGAAGTTCTCCTTCGAATAATGCCCCGTTTCGACGGGGCATTTTCTTTGGCGGGACCGGTCGTTGCGCCCGACGTTTGGCGGTTGACGGGTGCGCTCAGGGTCGATTCATTTGTGCCCGGTGCAATTCAGGCAGACGGTCAGTTTTCCGGCGTCGTTCCGGCCGGCCCCTCAAAGCCCGAAAGCGTCGCCAGCCTGTCGACATCAAGCAGTCCGACGTGGCGGCGGCCGCCGATGACCCAGGTCGGATAGTCCTTCACTTCATTGGCGACGCAGGTGAAGTTCATCGGGCCGGTGCGCCCGTCCGGCGAGCATTCCACGTACGGCAATCGATACGCGGAAGCCTCGAACATTTCTTTCTGTTTCTGGCAGGTCGGGCACCAGTACGCGCCATAGAAGCGTGCGTCGGCATCGCGCAGATGCATGGCAAGTGCCTTCAGGTACGGCTTCTCGGGCCCGGCGGCAGGGTGGAAGAAGCCGCTGAAGTGCATGAACAATAGCGCCACGACCAGCACGGACGAGAAGACCGGGACCGGCAGCGATTTCTCCCACGCGTGCTCCGGCATGTGCGCGGGCCGTCGCACCAGCAACAGCACCAGCAGCACGTTCATGATGGCGAAGGAGATCAGGCAGTAGGTGCAGGTGGCTTCGATATCGAGCACCGAGACGACGGTGAGATACCAGCTTACCGCGGCGCCGATGCCGGCAACGGTCAACGCCAGTTGCCAGGAAGCGGGACGTGTGCGCAGCCGCCACAGCAGGCGCGCGAGCAGCGCATAAGTCAGCAATCCCCAGAACGCGATCGGCACGCCGAGCAATACCGACCAGCGGCTTTGCTGCACGAGGTCGCACTCGGACTCCGCTCCGCAGAACGCCGGTCGTTCGCCAAACCACGCGACAAGTGTCAGGTAGGCCGTCAGTGCGATTCCGGTAACGGCAAGCCCGAGCAGCCAGTTGTCGAGCGGATGTGTCTTTCGGTTTCGTGCGTCCCGCGGGCGGCTCGCGGTGGTGCGTGACTCGGAGCGATGGACTGTCTCCTGAGCCTTGACCTCGGGTTTTCGGTTTCCGGACTTACGTTTCTTCTTCGACATGTTCGTGCGCTCTGGCAATTTGCGCTATGGCAATTGATGAATACCAATCGGGACCGGCCCGAGACGGACTGATCAAACGATATTCCCGCGTAAAACCGGCATATCCCGGTTAACCGGACGCCGGTTCTGGCTCCGGTTCCACTGGTCCATCATTGTGCCGTGCTACGCGACGCGGGTCATCAACTGATTCCGAAGGCGGTGATCGAAAGGTGCAGGCCGTAGAGAGCGGCGGCAACGGCCAGTAGCGTGCCAAAGGCGACACTGATTCGCCGCGCCAGCTTGCCGCGCCGCTCGCGCTGGCGCGGACGGCATCGGCATGATCGCCGGCATGAGCCGCGCCTATCCATTCCATCACTTTGTCATCCTGATGGCTTTATCGACACTGCCGGTGCCGCTGTTTCTGATTGTGACCGGTGTCGGGTAACCGGGGTCGGCCCCCGCGAAGTCATCGAGAACCGGGAAGAAGCCAGGACGGGGCAGGTGGTACGGCAAGTTCAGGGCCGGTTGGCGACGCCTGCGGGAGCGGCGATGGTCCCCGGGTTATGATGCGGGCAGCCGTAGTCCCTGCCGCGATGGTTTTGCTTCGGATACCGAGTGAAGGTCCAGGATCGTCAGATGAACAGACTGTTGTCCCTGATAAAGACGAACTGGGTTGCAATCGTGCTGGTAACCCTTACTGCGATCACCTTTTTGTCGCTCTGGCCGCTCAGTCAGTTACCCGCGGTTCCGGGTAGTGACAAGACCCATCACGTGATCGCGTATGCGCTGCTGATGTTGCCGGTCGCCCTGCGCAGACCGACCGGGTGGATCGCGATCGGTTTGTTTTTCGTTATGTACAGCGGGGCGATTGAACTGCTGCAGCCCATGGTGAACCGGTACGGGGAGTGGCTGGACTTTGCCGCGAATCTGGCAGGCGTGATCGTTGGTGCCTTGCTCGCGGTAACGCTCAATCTGTTGTTTCCCGCAGCGAACTCGGGACATTCGCAACCGCGCTAAGGCCCGCCGGCCGAAGCAGAGCGCGAGGTTCCGGAATCCCGTGAGCTGCTTGAATCGGGCCGGATCCCTGCAACGCGTGGTTTCAGATAACTTCCCTGGATAAATCGACTTCGGTCGACGATTGCGCCAAGCAGGCGTGCTGCCCGGGATTCGGGTAGCGGGTCATCCAGTATTCCGGAGGCGGCAGCAACCGCGGATTACATGGTGCAAATTCAAGAGACAGGTTCATAATAAAATTGCGTTATGCATTGCGTTATGTCTTGAGAAAAAGCAGGAGTTTAATTTGTCCGATCTGTCGCGAAGTGATATTCAGGATCGAGTGCTGGCGGTGATCTCGGAAGTTTTGTCGATCGACGCGACCGGGATCAGTAACGAGGCGTCCATACCGGATGACCTTGGCGCTACTTCAATAGACAAGGTCGAACTGATTTTGACTATTGAAGACGAGTTTGGCGGTTCCATACCGGAACAAGACATCGAGAAAATCGTTACGGTCGGTGACGTGATTGATTACGTTGAGAATCATTTGAACGCCGGCTGAAGCCCGATGCGAAGAAGAGTCGTGGTTACCGGAATGGGAGTCGTTTGCGCCCTGGGTGAATCGGTGGAAGAGTTCTGGAGAAAATGTCTGGCGGGATATTCGCCCGTGTCGACGATCCCGGAACATTGGCCGCTCTACGCTGATTACACGTCCCGCATCTGGTCCGTGTTGCCGGAGATCGACTTCGACAAGTTCGACATACGACGTGTCGATTTGCTCAAGTACGACATGTCGAGCATCCTGGGCTTGTGTGCCGCGAAACAGGCGGTCGAGCAATCCGGCTGGCGTCTAGATCCGGTCGACAAGAAAAATCAGACGTATGCTCTGAGAGGGCTGGGCCCCGATCAGGCTGGCGTCTTCATCGGCACCAGTTTTGGCGTCAGCAGTCTCCTTGAGGCCCACGCCAATCAGGTTCTTTCCAGGCCGAAGCAGGCGTTGCGGTCGGTGGCCGAAGGTTTGCAGCTCGATGCTGATGGCCTGACGGCGATCAACTCCATTCTGGATACGCTCCCGCATGCGCCGAAGTACCACCCGTTGACGGTTGCCAAGTTGATGCCCAACGCGGTTTCGGCTTCTCTGGGCATAAGGTATTCGATCAAGGGTCCGGCAAACACATTGGCAATGGCGTGCGCTGCCGGTACCGCGGCACTTGGCCACGCATTCCGATCGATTCGCGACGGGTACGTCGACCTGGCGATGGCCGGCGGCAGCGAATACTGGAACGACAACTATGGCGGGATTTTTCGCGCCTTCGACCTGGCAAAGACGTTGGTGGGGCGGGACCTTGACCCGGCGGCGGCAAACCGGCCCTTCGACAAGGACAGGTCCGGATTTCTGTTCAGCCAGGGCGGTGCCGCCATACTCATTCTGGAGGAACTCGAGATGGCCAGACAGCGCGGTGCAGATATTCTCGCGGAAGTCACGGGCTTCGCCGAGACCTTCGATGCGTACAACATGATGAGCCTGGCGCCGGACGGAGGCCAAATCGAGCGCATGCTCTCCAACGCCCTGAAAGATGCAAATATCGAGGCCTCCCGGATTGATTACATAAACGCCCACGGAACCGGGACGGTCCTGAACGATGAGATCGAATGTGATGTCATCGAACGGGTATTCGGCCGCAAGCCAAAAATCAATTCTTCGAAGTCATTGCTGGGCCACACCATTGGCGCAAGCGGCGCGCTCGAAGCGGTCGTAACCGTGCAAAGCCTGAGGGACCAGACGACCCATGCCTGCAAGAATCTGGTCAATCCCGTATCGGATCTGAATTTCGTTCGGGATGTCGCGCCGGGCGAATTCGAATACGCCTGTACCCACTCCTTTGCATTCGGCGGACACAATGCCGGGTTGATATTGAGACGATACCGGGGAGAGTGACGACAGCCTCCGCGCCGGGATGTACAGTCAGCCGGTTATGCCGTGTTCCTCATGAACCGTGTTCGGAATGAACCGTGTTCGGAATGAATCGTGTTCGGCATGAGTGGAGTCTCCACGATGCGCCGGGTAGCGATGCGGGAGAGAACCTCGTGCATTCGACGCTCCGATTTCAGCGTTGCGGAAATGACGTTTCCCTGCATCGCGGCGACTGGCGCTGCGGGCGAGGTTTTTGTTGTGCCGGAAGCGGCGTTTGCCGACGCCCAGGTCGCCCCGGTGTCGTGTGCAGAGTGTCCACAAATGCCATAAAGCCCATAAATCAATGCCCTGGACAGGCCTGGCCGTTGATGGTCCCGGCCCGCCCACCGGCATATCGTTCGTTCCGCAGACCGAAGAAACTTGCGATAGGTCAAAAGCCGGTTGCGATGATGCGACTAGTATCAGTGGCACCGGTTGTTTGGTCGATGTTAGTCTCCTCCTTCAATACCCCGCCGCGGCGGGGTATTGTTTTGTTCCCGCCCGCCACGCGCTGTCAGCGCAAGCGAACGCGAACACTGGAAAGACTGCGTGCCTGGGGAGAATGCGAGAGCACTGGATCCGGCCCCGGTGATTCCCGGGTGCGGCATTATCGGGCGGACGTTCTACAGTCTCGCGACTGATGCGCGAATGGATTGCGTAGAACGCGCCCTCGTCATCACGCACACCGCTTCACGACACGTGCAACGCGTCACGACGCAAATGGTCAATAGCCGCTAGCGCCTTGCGATAGCGGCTTTGCGCTCAATCATCGCGGCTGGTGATCTCCAGAAGGTGGTAACCAAACTGGGTCTGTACCGGGCCGTGAACTTTGCCGACTTCGCCGCTGAACACGACCTTGTCGAACTCGGGCACCATCATGCCGGGTCCGAACGAACCAAGGTCACCGCCCTGGGCGCCGGATGGGCAGGACGAATGTTCGCGGGCGACATCGGCGAAATTCGCGCCGTCGGCAATCTGTTGCTTGAGATCGTTACATTTCTCTTCGGTATCGACGAGGATGTGTCGGGCGCTTGCCTTGGGCATTCGGTTTTCCTTTCCGTATTCCGGATCGTTGGCCGGTACGATGGCGGGGCGAAAAGGCCCGGCGCCGTCGCGACGGGCAACGGGGAGTTGATCAGTGTGAAGCCGCAATGGTGTCATATTTGCGTGACTTCTGCCTGATTGCGCACCGATGCTTTGACGGGCGCGCCCGTTCGTTCGGGGTTCGGGCAAGTGTTGCGGTCGCGTTGCGATACCCGGAAACGCAAGCGGCACTCCTGCGTTGAATCGAAACCGCCTGCATTACTCGACGAGCCAATGGATTTTCCGAAACAGGCGCTGTAGCATGCACGCCGCGCCAGGTGAATATGGCGAAACTTTGCAGAGGGGCGTTTATGGCTGGTTTGGAAGAACATTATTCGGCCCATGACATAGAGGCGCGCATACTGGCGGCCCTTCGCGGGGCCGGACTGAATCCCGAGCAACGCCTGTCGCCGGAGAAACTGGGAGCGCTCGACCACTTTCATACCGGGGGACTGCGTGCGTCACGCGAGCTGGCGGAACTGGCGCAGATTCGGGTCAAGCATCGCGTTCTCGATATCGGCGCGGGCCTGGCCGGCCCCGCGCGCATGCTTGCTTCCATGCTCGGTTGCTCGGTCGACTGCGTTGAAATGTCATCCGATTACTGTGCCGGCGCACAATTGCTGAACCGGCTGACCGGCCTTGATGATCGCATCAAGGTGCACAAGGGCAGCGCGCTTGAGCTGCCGTTTTCGGACGACTCGTTCGATGTCGTCTGGATGCAGAACGTGGGGATGAATATTCCGGACAAGCGCAGGCTCTACTCGGAGATCTACCGTGTTCTCAAGCCCGGCGGCCGGTTCGCATTCCAGGAGATGGCTGCCGGAGAAACGCTGCCGTCCTATTTCCCGCTCCCGTGGGCTACCACGCCGTCCGACCATTTTCTCGTTTCCATTGAAGACATGGGAGCGTTACTCGAGGAAACCGGATTCATTACCGACCTTCTGGAAGATACCAGCGAGGCGCATCTGGGTGGCGCAACGACAAACGCGACCCCGGCCGCTGCGGGACAGTTGGGCCTAGCGGTGTTCGTCGATAATCTCGCTCAGAAAGCGACCAACGCGCGACGCAGCCTCGAAGAAGGCCAGGTCCGGCTGGTCAGGGGTATTTTCCGGGTGGAATGAGCAATCGAGCCCGATTAACCTCAGCCTCCCGACCACGAAACCTGTCAGCGAGATTCCCATGACGCCCAAGATCACCCTCTACACGGCCGCGCCGTCCCAGAACGCGGTGCGCCCGGAACTGGCGCTGCTCGAAAAGGGCCTTCCTTTCAGGAAAGTCCAGGTGGATCTGTTCGGCGGTGAGCACAAGCAGCCACCATTCGGCAAGATCACGCCGCGCCGCCAGGTGCCGACGCTGGTTTACGGCGAAGGCGACCAGGCCATCACCGTTTACGAAAGCGTGGCGATCACCCAGTTTATCGACGACATGCACCCGCAGCCGCCGTTGATGCCGCTGGTCAGCCAGCCCGCCTTGCGCGCAAAGGCGTTGATGCGACTCGCCGAGTTCCAGCAGAAGCTCGATCCGAAGAACATTTTCGGTTCGGTCGTGTTCCGCAAGCAGACCCGCGAGCAGCTCGGCGAGCGTGTCGATGCCTTGCTCGAGGAGTTATCCCGCTGGGACGGCTACGTCGGTGAGGGACCGTTCCTGTGCGGCGATCAGTTCACGCTTGCCGACATCGCCGTGTTTCCGCTGCTGATGCATTTCGAAGCGATCGGTTACGACTATGCAAAGCACACGCCGTCACTGTTCAAGTACATGAATCAATGCAAGGCGCGCCCGTCAGTCGTGCAATCGGGGTGGATCGGGAACTTCAACGCCTTTGTTCGTGATCGCAATCCGGCGCGGGTACTGGCGGATTAGCCGTGTCGAACCGGAAAAAGTAATGGCGGCCCACCGCTTTACGATTTTCTGATTTCGCCACGGCGCATGGCAATGCCGGGCGCCGCGAGGCTGTGTGTTGCCCTGAGCAGTATTCGCGATTGGTGTGCCGATACAGCTCCTTTTGCTTCATCCGCACTCGCGCCGCCTCCCGGTCGCTGCATATCCTGAAAATCCGCTGATTTTTCGTTGCGATCCGTGCCCGGTGCATTGAAACCTGGGTGCGCAACGGTGTTAGTTTTCCAGAACTGTTTCGGAAATTGCCCACGACACCGGCAAGTCGTCCGACGCCCACAGGTATGCCATTGGTATGGAAACGGTATGGCATACGTAAGCAATCCGTAACTCGTATGCAACCGCACGATTCCTAATATTCGGGTACGAAAACCACTGACGTCATCCGGTTTTCGTTGTTCGCAACAGTGTGCGCGTCAGCCCGTTTTTTCAAATGGTTTCCGAGCACCAGAACAGAGATTCGACTCGCTCGAGTTACAGGCGTGTTCCTGGCTCACAACGAATAAAAGGAGGTATCCCATGCGTGCATCAAGTTTCGGTAAACAAATGGCGCGACTTGCGTCGCCCCTCGTACTTGCGCTTCTTTCCTGCCAGGCGTTCGCCCAGCCGCCTGAGATCGACCGGATCGTTACGTTCGGGGCGAGCCTGAGCGATTCCGGCAATGCTTTCGTGTGGCTGGCGGATCCAGCCAATTCAGACTGCGGAACCCGGTTGAATGTACCGCCCTATGACGCGCTTAGCGATCTTTTCGTGCCCGACGGGCCGTACGCGAAGGGCGGGCACCATTTCACCAACGGTGCAACGTGGGTAGAGGGACTGGCGCGCAATCTCGCGCTTGCCGGGAACACGCGGCCGGCCTTTCGCAATGGCGGCAATAAGGCGAGCAACTATGCGGTGGGGGGCGCACGAGCCGCCGCCGGGTTTCCGTGCCGCTTTAACCTGCCCGCGCAAGTCAACGCCTACCTTGGTGACTTTGGTTCAACTTCCAGTCGCACTCTGGTTGCCATTGAAATCGGTGGTAACGATGTCAGGGATGCGCTGATCGCCGCGCTAAGCGGAGGGAATCCGGGGCAGAAGATCCAGGAAGCGCTCACGAGTCTGTTCCAGAGTATCAACCAGCTCTATGGCAGCGGAGCGAAGCACTTCCTGATTCTCAACGTTCCGGATATCGGCAAGTCTCCGGCGGTGCGCGCAATTGATCAGGCAAATGGTGCCGGGGGAGCGATCATCGGGCTCGCCGGCAGCCTTACTCAGGCCTACAACGATGCTTTGGCGGCACTCGTCACCAGCCTGGGAGGGTATCCCGGCATCGATATCAGGATCCTCGACGTCCACCAGACACTCAATGTCGTACTGGCAAGCCCCGAAGACTACGGCTTTGCGAATGCGGTGGATCCTTGCATCAGTCCGCACCAGGCGCCCTATCAATGCGACAGGCCGGAGGAGTTTGTCTTCTGGGACGGGACGCATCCGACACGGGCCATGCATGCGGTCGTGGCACAGCAGGCGATCTCCACGATTTCCGCACCTTGACGACATGCCCGGCCGGACTGCGGTCCGGCACATTGGCATGGCGGATGAAGACGGGCGTACGGGTTTATCCGTGCGCCCGTTCTGGTTTTTTAACCGTCGCTGTTACATCAGCGCGGCTGCCGGTCCAACCTCTCATCGGTGAAATATTTCAGAAGTACCACTGGTGATGCTCTATCCGACACGCCATGCGGGAGATGGAAATTTGGCGGAAGCAGGCAAGTTATCGATGGAAATCTCAATGCGGCAGAGGAATGCGTCGTGGCGGCGGCAGCTAATCATATGACCTTGATGATTCAAGATGGCGATATAGAACGAACAGCATCACTGATGCGTGCCGGATTTCCCGCAGCGCAGTCCGTTCAGTATGTCTCCGGCAAAGGCCGTGTTGCGCTAGCGCGGATGCCGTTTGCGGTCAAAATCGACAGCCAACCCAACGCTGATGCGGCCAATACCTGTGCGGCCTGTCGAAATCCCGGGAATTGTGCGATATTAGGCATGCGCAAGGCATGGGGGAGGGATGTTCCTGTTCCCCGACGCGCGATCGCTGCGCAGGAAGTGTGATGGGGGCGGAAACATTCGCGTAGTACTTCTGTCAGACAATGAAATGTCTGTGTCCACCCACAGTATCCCGTTATAGTGGCCTGACGGTTTGGCAAGTGAACCGGAGGCCATGTTTTTGCCGGCGCGGGTGCCGGCGTAGACTGGCAAGACCAATCACCAATCGGAGGATGAAAATGCAATTGAAATCGTTTCTCTCAACTGCCGCGGCAGTGTTCATTGGCCTGACTCTGGTAAGCGGCGCACAGGCAGATGGTCACATCAAGAACAAGCGGGTATTGACCCTCGACCTCGCCAAGAAAATTGCCGACGGCTGCGAGGCCCATTATGCGAAGCAGACCGACTGGCGTCCCCTGAACATTGCGGTCGTCGATGATGGCGGAAACCTCAAGGTGTTCCGGCGGATGGACAATTCTTTCCTGATGAGTATCGATATCGCGCTGTTGAAGGCGAACACTGCAGCGGGCTTGCCGTTCCCGACCCGTATGGTTGGTGAACTCGCTTTCGGCAAGGACGGACAGCCTGGCCTGGTACCGGGAATCGCTGATATTCCGGGTGTTGCGGCATTCCCCGGCGGATTGCCGATCATGACCAGCGACGGCCAGCATATCGGCGCTATCGGCGTCAGCGGTGCGACCGGCGATCAGGACGAAGAATGTGCGCAGGCCGGCATCGACGCAGTCAAGGACATGCTCTAGGACAGGCGTTTGAAACTGTGCTGACGGTTCGGGGCGGTGCGTATTGTCATCGCCCCGAATTTTTTTTGAATTCCACTATTGCAGGATGGTGATTGCCATCCTGGTCAAGGTGGATCGCCGGAGGGGCCCTCACGCGCTGTCGTTGCCACCGGCCCGGCGCTTTCGCGCAAGAACGTGCACGAATTCCCGGTTCCGGAACCAACTCACGTCCTGGCCATGGGGCCAGCGGTTGAAGAGCGCGTGGTTACCGGCGCGTTTCCGGTGTCCCGAGCGGCACGCATCGCGCTTCACGCTAGTGGTGAAAAGCGAGCCGCCGTTTGCGGGCTTGATATAGCGCAAATGCTGGCGCGGCCATACAGGCCAAGCTACATTGTTTCAGTCATGTCGAGCACAAACCCGAACGCAGGCAGAAAAGGCCCGGGCCGGGAATGGATTCCAGTATGCGCGCGACCATAACCAGAGAAGGGCTGCAGGAGCTGATCGACCTGTTGCGGCGGCAGGGCTACTGTGTCGTCGGGCCGGCGCTGCGCGACAACGCGATCGTCTACGACGAGGTCACCGCGCTTGACGATCTGCCGGCGGGCTGGACGGATCACCATGATGCCGGTTCGTACCGGTTGTCACGGCGCGACGACGAAGCGCTGTTCGGTTACGTCGTCGGGCCGCATAGCTGGAAGAAGTTCCTGCACCCGGAGCGCTTGCGCCTGTGGAAGGCGCGGCGGCAGGGCGATAACGTCAGTCTGGTCGACACCGAGGACGCGGTGCCAAGGTTTGCGTTGCTCGGTGCGCGAAGTTGCGAACTTCACGCGATCGCGATCCAGGACAAGGTGTTTCTTGGAAGCGAATATCGCGACCATGACTACGGCCTTCGCCGCGAGAACGCGTTCATCGTCGCGGTCAATTGCGGGCAGGCAGGCGGCACCTGTTTCTGCGTATCAATGGATACCGGCCCGCAGGCCACCAGTGGTTTCGATCTCGCATTGACCGAGATTCTCGACGACGGTTCGCACCGCTTGCTCGTCGAATCCGGCAGTCCGCAGGGAGAAGAAATACTGCGGCAGCTTTCGCGCGAAGATGCCAGCGAAAAGGACGCGGCGGCGGCGCAAACGGCGATTGCGGCTGCGCGTGGCCAGATGGGGCGGACCATGGACACGGCCGGCATCAGGGAACTGCTGCAAACCAATCCCGACCACTCGCGCTGGGATGATGTGGCGTCGCGCTGCCTGAACTGCGCCAACTGCACGATGGTGTGCCCCACATGTTTTTGTACGACGGTTGAAGATGTGACCGACCTGAGCGGAGAGCACGCCGAACGCTGGCGACGGTGGGATTCGTGTTTTACGCTGGACTTTTCCTATGTGCACGGAGGCAGCGTTCGCAACTCGTCGAAGTCGCGCTACCGGCAGTGGATGACACACAAGCTCGCGCACTGGATCGACCAGTTCGGCACGTCCGGCTGCGTAGGGTGCGGGCGTTGCATTACATGGTGTCCGGTCGGGATCGACATTACCGAAGAAGTTGCGGCGATCCGCGCGGACAAAGTAGCCCGGGAGGAAACGAAATGAAGGACATTGCAGAACTGCTACAACAGCAGCCTTTCGCACAGGGTCTGGAGAGCGGAGTCATCGAACTGATGGCCGGGTGCGCGACCAACGTCGTGTATCAGGCGAACGAGTACATCTTCCGCGAAGGCGACCCGTCCGATTATTTCTATCTCATTCGCCACGGCACGGTAGCGCTGGAAATGTTCCTGCCCGGTCGCGGTGCGCACAACTTCCTGACGCTCAAGACCGGCGAGATACTCGGCTCCGCGTGGCTCATTCCGCCCTACCGCTGGACTTACGATGCGCGCGCGGTGGAGTTGACCCGCGCGCTCGCCTTCGAATGCAAGTGCCTGCGCGACAAATGCGAGGCGGATCACCATGTGGGCTACGAACTGATGAAGCGCTTCATGCCGCCGCTGCTCGAACGCCTTCAGATGGCACAACTGCAATGCATCGACATGTATGGCAACGGTAACGCCGGAGCGAACAACAGCGGTGGGGGCAAGGTCCCGACGAATGCCTGAAACGGCAAACTCATCCGGATTGATGACGCCGACGTTCCTGCGCGTGGCGCGCAATGTACGGGAAAGTGCCGATGTGGTCAGCATTGAACTTCCCCTCGGGCCGGAGCAGCGCATGACGCCGTTCCGCCCCGGCCAGTTCAATATGCTCTATGCCTTCGGTGTCGGCGAAGTGCCGGTCAGTATGAGCGGCGATCCCGGCGAACCGGATCGCCTCATGCACACCATCCGCGCCGTCGGGCCGGTCAGCACTGCGCTTGCGGCGCTCAAGCGCAACGACACCGTAGGCGTGCGCGGCCCATTCGGCAGCGTCTGGCCGGTTGACGACGCAGCCGGCTGCGACGTGCTGGTGATTGCCGGAGGCCTCGGTCTCGCGCCGTTGCGCCCGGCGCTGTATCAGATCATGCGCCAGCGCGAGCGCTACGGACGGGTGGGGTTGATCTACGGTTCACGTCATCCACACGACCTGTTGTTCCACGGAGAACTGGACGCCTGGCGGCGCATGCCCGACCTGCAGGTGCGCGTCACCGTTGACCATGCCACCCGCGACTGGATCGGCGACGTCGGCGTGGTGACAAAGGTGCTGTCAAAGATACGCCACGACCCGCTCGACACCGTCGCGTTGCTGTGCGGGCCGGAAATCATGATGCGCTTGACCGCGCTGGCACTGCAGGACATCGGCGTGGCGCCGGAAAGAATGTTTGTTTCACTGGAACGCAACATGAAATGCGCGGTCGGCTCGTGTGGTCACTGCCAGTTCGGCCCGCACTTCATCTGCAGGGACGGGCCCGTTTTCC
Organism: Betaproteobacteria bacterium SG8_40; assembly: GCA_001304425.1. Taxonomy (GTDB): domain Bacteria; phylum Pseudomonadota; class Gammaproteobacteria; order Burkholderiales; family Eutrophovitaceae; genus SG8-40. The sequence goes on along the minus strand of LJTS01000027.1, from coordinate 483 downwards.
GGTTCGACCGGGTCAGGGACCTGATGACCCTGCGGGAGATCTGACATGGCCAGCCGACCGAAACTCGCCGTATGGAAGTTCGCATCCTGTGACGGATGCCAGCTGAGCCTGCTCGACTGCGAGGACGAACTGCTGGCCGTCGCCGAAGCGGTCGAGATCGCCAATTTTGCCGAGGCCTCCAGCGCCATTGTCGAAGGGCCGTATGATCTTTCGCTGGTCGAAGGGTCGATCACTACCGCGCGCGATGCGGAGCGCATCGAGGAGATTCGCGGTTCCTCGCGGTTTCTCGTCACCATCGGTGCTTGTGCCACGGCCGGCGGAATTCAGGCGCTGCGCAATTTCCGCGACGTGAACGAGTTTCTGCGCGTGGTGTACGCCCGGCCCGAGTACATCGATACGCTCGCTACCTCGACGGCGATCGCAGAGCACGTGCCGGTGGATTACGAATTGCGCGGCTGCCCGATCAGCAAACAGCAGTTGCTG
>LJTS01000026.1 GCA_001304425.1 Betaproteobacteria bacterium SG8_40 | reverse complement strand
CAGGCGAGCAACTGCGGACAGTAATTATGAAACTCGGGATGACGGCGCAGAAGCCGGTCGTGATCGTCGCGGATCGCTGACAGCGTTTCCTCAGACAACCGATAGTCCGGGATGACGAAACCGTTCTCTTGATAATGGGCGACTTGCGCTTCGCTCAGCATGTATGGCCTCTCCCGATCGTTGTGTTGGCACTCTTGCCGGCGGGACGCGAAAGGTCTGGAGGTCCGGCAAGGTCGTGTTGGAAAAAAAACGTTGGCTTCGGACAGGCGGTTGGCTGTTACGCCTGGCGGACAACTCGAAGAAGGCAGTATAAACGCCGTTGTCTTTCTTTCACCAGCCGGAGTATTGCGCAAAACCTGCAGCCCGCTTGCCCGGCACGTGCACCGCTCCCGCCGATGACGGCGATTCACCGGGGCGCGCAATCGGCTTCGCTCGCTGGCTGAAAGCCATCCGGCACTCGCAATTCGCCAACGAAAAAGGCCGGACACTGCCGGCCTTGCGTGTGAGCGGCAGATGCCGCTGCGGCCCCCGGTCGTGAAACCCCGGCAGCGATTCAATGCCCTGCGCTGTGCGCCCTTCTGGCTCCGCTGGAAGTTGCATGCGATCCATATCCAGTCTCGCCGCCATCCGCCCAAAAACGCCGCCAGCAAGACCGGCAGCGGAACGGACGCCTCCGGGTCCAGCCCATGGTCGCGAGTTTTTCCCACCACCGCCGGTAGGAGCGCCGCGCATGTTCGGATCCGCAACTGGGGCACTGCACTTTCACTTCCCTTTTACCTCTCTTGATTCGTCAACGGCCGCGATCCGCTGAATTTGCCGATGCCATAGGAAAAGGCCGCGCTGCCGCGGTGACCGCAATCGCCGCGACTACACGTCCTCGATGTTTGAACGACGTTGCAATAAGCCTGCCACTGTTGCCCGGACTGGCGAACGGCACTCCGGTCGGTCCGCGGCACTCTAGCGGGTGAGCGGCGACGCGCAACACAGCGGGCTGCCGGGGCGATGGACAACATCGTCGGCTTCTCGTCAGATCAAGCGTCCCCAATCTGCCCGGCCGCTGCCAGGCTCCGGCTAGACACGGGCAGTGTTCGAAGCTCCGCAAACGGCCCGGAACAGATACCGGATCAGGCGATCGACATTTCCGCTTCGCGCCGGCATCGCGTACCGCCGTCGGAACATCCGCCCGGAAACGGCTGTCATATACTGCTAATCGTTCTTGACCGGGAGATTCACCGTGCGCACCTCGTTTCTGATTTTCGTCCTCCTGTTCTCGGCCGCCTGCAGTGCGGACAAGATCGCCAGCGCACGCGCGCCCTTTGGCGCGACGGAGGTTGCCACTTTCGACCAGCCCTGGGCCATGAGTTTTCTGCCAGACGGCCGACTGCTGGTAACCGAGAAAGAAGGCCGCTTGTACGTGGTAACCCAGGATGGCGCCAGATCGGCACCCGTGCCCGGCGTACCCGATGTCGACTACGGTGGCCAGGGCGGGCTTGGCGATATCGTATTGCACCCCGGCTTCGCATCCAACGGTGTCGTCTATATCAGCTACGCCGAAGCCGGCAGCGGCAACGTGCGCGGCGCTGCCGTCGCGCGGGCGAAGCTCATTCTGGATGACAACGGCGGCGGACAGCTTGCGGATGTCAAAGTCATCTGGCGCCAGGTCGCGAAAGTGTCAGGCCGCGGACACTACGGCCACCGCATCGCTTTCTCGCCCGATGGCTACCTCTACATCTCCTCGGGCGAACGTCAGAAATTCGATCCCTCCCAGGACATGAAGCAGAACCTCGGAAAGATCTTGCGCCTGAATGACGATGGCACCGTCCCTGCGGATAACCCGTTTGCGGACCAGGGCGGCGTGACGGCGCAGATCTGGTCGCTGGGCCACCGAAACCCCCTGGGACTGGCGTTTGACGAAAGCGGCCAGCTATGGAACGTGGAGATGGGGCCCAGGGGCGGCGACGAACTGAATCGTGTCATTCGCGGCGCCAATTATGGATATCCGATCGTCTCGAATGGCGATCATTACGGCGGAACGGAAATTCCCGATCACGATACGCATCCGGAATTCGAGGCGCCGAAAGTCTGGTGGACGCCGGTGATCTCACCCGGAGACCTGATGTTCTACTCGGGTGATCTGTTTCCGCAATGGAAAGGCAGTGCGTTCATCGCCGGCCTGTCCGCAAGAGGCCTGATACGGGTTGCGTTCGAGGGCGACACCGCCTTCGAGGCGGAGCGCTTTGACATGAACGAGCGAATCCGTGCCGTCAGACAAGGTCCGAACGGCGCAATCTGGCTGCTCGAGGATGGCAGCGGCGGACGGCTGCTCAAGCTGACACCAGAGAGCCGCCGGGAATAGCCGGGGTTGAACTGCGCCCCGTTTATCGACTGCTCAGGGGTGCGGTCCCCACGGTGCCGCGGTCAGAAGCTTCACCTCCTGCGTTTGCACCAGCGGACGGAATTTCGCGGCAAACCCCTCGATGAACGGCGCGTAGGCGAACAGCTTCGCCCAGTGTGCCCGGCGATCGGCGTCGTCGTCGAACTTCCACATATGGACCAGCTGGTTGATCGTGCCCGTGTCCGCCTGGAAATAGCCGACCAGTTTCTTGTCGAACCCGCCTTTGTTCAGCGCCGGATAGCCGAATTCGGAATAGAGCTTGACGGCCTCGCCCATCTTTCCGACATGCAGGTTGTAGGTACGCAGTTCATAGATCGCCATTGAGTTTTCCTCCCTTGCCGGGTTGTTGTTGAGGGGATCGCAATGGAGGCGATACTACACCGACACAGGCTAAGGCAGGATCGCGGACTGCGGCCGCGGTCCGGCAAGAAGCGGCATTGACGGCCCGATGCGCCGGACGGACGGTCGGACGGCTCGCTGCTGTGTTTCCGCCTCGCTACGCTGTTGGTTCATTGGCGACGGATTTAAGCGTCGCGCGCAGTTCGCGCACCCGCGCCCTGATTCGCGTGCCCGACACATCCATCTCGTCGCGCTCCTGCTGCGTCAACGGGTCGGCGATTGCCGCGCCAAAGCTTGCGCGCCCCTTGCACCTCGCCCACCAGCCAAGTACGCCCGGCCGGTTGCCGATCCAGATATCGAGCAGGTTGAGATACTCGAGCCTGGCGAGGTACGGCATGAGACTGATCTCGGCGAGGCTGAATGCGTCTCCGGCCAACCAGTTCCCCCGTCTTCCAAGTGTGTGGTCGATCGAATCGAATGCCCGTTCGAACGCGGCAATCGCCCATTGCACGTAGGGCGACTCGACCCCAAGCTCGTAGGCGGCCACGCACCGGTCACGGCGCCTCGGATCGCCGATATTGCGAAAACGCGCACCCCTCAGCTTCTCAGGCATTCCCTTCAGACGGTCACGAAACATCGCCGAGAAACTGATCTCCGAAACGCCCTCCTGCAAGCCTTCGTCCACGGTCTTGCTCCACAACCGCATCCGGACGCGTTCGTACACGTCGGCCGGCATCAGCCGCGGCACGGGAAACACCTCGTCGATGTATTCATTGATCAGCGTTGATTCAACAATTGGCCGGCCTTCATGCACCAGCACCGGCACCAGCCCCTGTGGATTGAGCTTCAGGTACTCCGGTTCGTATTGCTCGCTGCGAAACAGATCGACGGGGCGCGATTCCCATTTGAGCCCCTTCTCGCACAGTGCCAGCCGGACCTTCTGACAGGCGACGGAATTACCGAATTCATAAAGTATCAACACTGAAAATCCACTCCCGAAAAGTTCACCGCGTGCTGAGCGGGCACGCCTCGACGAGCACACCTACCGCCAGCCCGGGCAGCGCCTCACCTTCCCCAATGCAACAACCGTACGCTCGCCGCTTCAGCCCCGGCACCATCCCGCCCGCAGCCGCTTTGCTCCGCATGTTGCCAATACTGCCCGTAAAAGTGATTCACCGAAACAGCACCCGACGGACTTCGGCAAAACCGGCCGCAACGCTTGTCCACCGTGCGCGAAGCGGGCATGCGCAGAGCAGGTCACGCCAGATACCGGCCCTCGTCTACAGTGTGCCGCCGTTCCTCTGGCTTCGCCTTGCCCGCTGCGAGATAATGAACCGTCAACTGTTCGCGTAAAACATGTACTGGCGGGTTGCGCCGGTCGCGGAACAAGTCAAGTCATAGCACAAAATGGAACATATCCATATCGCGATAGCCGGCCTTACGGCTGTTATTTTCTTCGTCTTCGGCCTGGAACATTTCTCCAGGGAAATCCAGAAAATATCGGGCGAACGCTTTCGCAAGACCATCAGCCGGGTGACCACCATCCCGGTCGTCGGTGTCGCGATCGGCGCTCTGGTCACCGCGATCATCCAGTCCAGTTCCGCCACATCGGTCATCACCATCAGCCTGGTCAACGCCGGCGTCCTGTCATTCAAGAATAGCGTCGGGATCATTTTCGGTTCCAATATCGGCACCACCATCACCGCCCAACTGGTGGCATTCAAGCTGACCGCGTTTGCACCGGCTTTCATCATCCTGGGATTTGGCCTGTCGCTGATCCGCTCCCGCTACTCGGTGTTCGGCAAGGCGATTTTCTACTTCGGCTTTGTGTTCTTCAGCCTGAACCTGATTTCTTCTTCGCTGCAGCCGCTGCAGAACAACGGGGCACTCATTCAATTCCTGACGGAACCGCAAAACCCCTTCTATGCCATTCTGTTCGGCTGCCTCTTTACCGCCCTTGTGCAATCGAGTTCGGTGACAACCGGATTGGCCATCATCTTCACGCAGCAAGGACTGCTGGGTTTGGAAAACGCCGTCCCGCTGATCATGGGTGCCAACATCGGCACCACCGCCACGGCGATGATCGCGATATTCAACATGGATGCCGCCGCCAAAAAAACCGCCTTGAGCCACCTGTTATTCAATGTTGGCGGCGTGCTGATTTTCCTGCCCGTTCTACTCGTGTTCGGAGGCAAGCTGACCGGATTGAACATGGACCCGGCCATTGCTCTGGCAAATATTCACCTGATTTTCAACGTCGCCACCAGCATCATCTTCATTCTGCTGATCGGCCCCTTTACCCGGCTCATCGACATGCTGCTCGGCGAGGGAAAAATGGATTTCGCAAGGCTGCCGTTGCCAACCCTGGAAAAGGATGCCGAATTCGATTCGATCAAGGCCGAGCTGGCACGCCAGTCCGACAACCTGCTGGCGTTCCTGCAGGAAACCTACAGTTTCGTCACTCTGAGTATCGAAACAAACTACCAGGGGATATTCGACGCGGCGGGAAAACGCATCGAATACATCGATTTCCTGAAAAAGGAATACATGGGATATTTTTCAAGAGTCGTGACCCAGGTGCACGAAGAAGAACATTCGAGAGAACTCATCCGGATCATCAATCAATACGATTACCTGTTCCAGATTCATGACTCGATCAACGACCTGTTCAATACCAAAAAAGTCATCTCCGAACACTATATCGAGCTGAAGAGCGACATCCTGTTACTGATCCGGGACCTGTCGAGCCAGACGCTGTCCATGTTTGACGATCTCAGAAAAGGCACCAGCCGGGAAGCGATGAATGAAATAAAGCAATCCGCAAAAGAGTTGCAGACCCATCTGGACGAAGCGCACAAGAGACTGCTCACGCTGATGTCGGACCCTAGCAGACGCGACGCAGGTGCCATGACGAATGTCTTTACCTACTCGCAACGCCTGAAGGACAAGTTGCTCAACTATGCCGACATCAGGATCAGCACCGCCTGACCATGATGGATTTCCGATGGCATGCGCTGAAAGGCGGAACGGCTATTCCACTCTGCCTTGTTCCGCCAACAACCTTTCCCCGCGTTGCATCTTCGCTGTTACGGCCAGTACTGCGGATACTCCGTAAGCTCGTACTCGAACAGCTTGTATTTGGACTGTAAAAACGCGACCAGGTCGGTGAGTTCCGTAACCGTCATGACATCGTTGTAGTTCACCATTTTCGACTCGCCGTCATACGACACTTCTTCAACGGGGTAGTCCTTTGCCAGGCGGTGCGAGGGATTGATGATGGACGTCACCAATTCGCCGTAGGTCTCGATTCGCGTCACTTCACCGCCCAACGCAACCGAGAGTTCAGGCTTCTCGCCATCGCTGGACACTTGATCGATACCGTCGATCCTGTGGCACGCGTTGCAATAGAAACTGACGAAATTGGCCTTGCCCGCTTGCGGGTCGCCTTCCGGCAAAGTGAAGCCCTTGCCCGACTTCGGCGCCGTAGCGCATCCAGAAGCCGCAGACAAAACGACGGCCATCAACAGGTAGATTACTGACTTCGCCATTGTTCTCCCTTTCTTCGACACGGATTGCCAAATTCGGCAGGCAAATACGTTTATCAGCGCATTGCATGACACACCTTCGCGCTTATACCGCCCCAATGCCCATCACCTCGCCTTCAGAAAATAACCGGAAGGGAAACAACCCGGTTTGACGCTTATCAAGATAAGTTTTGCCCGGCCCTGATTGCGGCACCCACCTCACTTTATAAAGCATAACTTATCGTCAGGAAATCCCGCCAATCAGAAGCCCATCGGCGTTCAACGCAGTTCAACGGCATACAGGCCTGACCGGGTTAACTGAGGCGTTCGCCAGACTGCCCTGTGTGCTTTATCCTGCTCGATATGCCATCTTCAACCGGCCTTTGGTCACGCGCTGCCGGTGTCGCAGCGCAAACACCAGCGTCTCGCAACCGCTACGTGGATTTCCTGCGAGCGCTGTCGATTCTGATCGTGATCATCGGGCACTGGCTGGCGGCCGCGCCGTACGCGGCCGGTGGCCAACTCGTCCTGAGCAGCATGCTCGAACATCAGCGCTGGACGCATTTACTGTCCTGGATGCTACAGATCATGCCGGTGTTCTTCATCGTCGGTGGGTACTCCAACGGAGTGACATGGAAAGCAGCGGTCCGCGACAATAAAACCTATGCCGAATGGCTGAACGGCCGGTTGCAACGCCTCGCCGGACCAGTGCTACCACTGCTGGTAGCGTGGATCATATTGGGAATCGGCGCCCACCTGTTCGGTGCCCGGCCCGAGACTGTGAAGTTCGGTTCACAAGCCGCACTGATACCGATCTGGTTCCTCGCGGTATATGTCGGTGTTGTGCTGGTAGTACCGTTGACGTACGCCGCATGGCGACGCTTCGGCATGAAATCCTTCTGGGCACTCGCCATCGCGGTTGCCGTGGACGATTACCTGTTCTTTGCCGCAGGATTGCATGGCGCGGGTTGGTTCAACTATGCCTTTATCTGGTTGGCAGTGCACCAACTTGGCTACGCCTGGCGCGACGGCAAACTGCAATCCGGTTACCCGGCATTGCTCTGGACCGTGTCCGGTCTGGGCATCCTTATCGCGCTGGTTGTTATCGGCCCCTATCCGCTCGCCATGGTGAGCGTGCCGGGAGAAGCGGTCAGTAACTCTCTCCCGCCCAAGCTGCCAATGTTGCTGCTGGGCATGATTCAAATCGGGCTTGCACTCACCTTCGAAGCGCCGATGCGACGCTGGCTGGAGCGGCCGCGCCCGTGGACCGCGACAGTCATGGTCAACAGCATGATCATGACGAGTTTTCTCTGGCATCTGACTGCCTCGACAATCGTCATTGGAATAGCGCTCCAGTTGGGCAACATCGGCCTGGCAATCACACCGGGCAGCGGCACCTGGTGGGCGACACGCCCGATCTGGCTCGGGGTCTATTCTCTCGTGCTCGCGGGGTTCGTACTTGTATTCGGAATCTTTGAACGCGGCGGCGGGTCGGGACGGCCCGCAGCAGCATGGCGGCAGATCGCAGGCGCCGTCCTGATGTGCGGCGGTCTCTCCTTCCTCGCCCTCGACGGCATTGGCGGCACCGGCTGGCTGGGTCTGCGCTGGTGGGCAGTTTCGCTGCCAATTGCTGGAGCGGCACTGGCGGGCGTGAATCCGCTAATCGCACGATCAAAAGCAAACAGCGCAGCCTGAATCAATCATTCATCTCCGCAAGTGTTTCACTGAGATGGCCTGGCCTCTCGCGCACACGTTGACCAGGATCAAGGCACGTCCGGTCCGCCTTGATATTTTCGTCTAAGCATGGTCTGCCGATGATCGATAGGTAAGCGCGAGGGGGACACATGCCACGATCGACCGCTTCGAATCGACGAATCCGGGGCACAACCCCTCACGGCGAGGAGGTAATCATGAGAACGAAATCAGCAATCGCTTCTGTTTTTCTGGGTTTGGCCGCTTTACCGCTGCTACCAGCTGCCTATGCGGAGAGCGGATCTGTCATTCTGGAAGCCAGATGCCATGTCGAAGTTCAGCACTCTCATCAGTTCGGCGAACAAACGATAAAGTACTACGAACAAATCTGCGGCATTACCAACGCCGCAGGGTCTGGCTTCATGCACAAGGTCTCGATGTTCGGGCCGGTTTGGAGCGAGGCCAGCGATTCGGCTACGCGGCTGACAGGACACAACGTGATCGTCGACCGGGACAAGGATGAAATCTACCTGAGTCTGGCGCGCGAAGGCGTGCCCCCACAGGAAAGTCCTGGGCGCTGGATAATCACCGGCGGAACGGGTAAATACGCCGGCGCCACGGGTAATGGAACCTACGAATTGATCTGGCTACCAGCAGTTGTGGAGGACTCGTTCCTCAACATTGCGATTTTAAAAGGCCAGTACCGGATTCCTTGAGGACGTCGAGTCGCTGTGCCTCGCGTGATTTGTTGCGGGGTCACCGGCATCCCTTTTCATGCTGACCAAAGATCTTATTAGCAGCACCGAGGCCGGCGACCTCCCGGGTCTGCTGCGCTGCCGCGCTGCGCGCACTCCGGAAGCCGTCGCGTATCGCCAGTACGAAGAAGCTACTCATTCGTGGCGAGCGTACACGTGGAAAGAAATCGAATGGGAGGTAAACCGGTGGCGCGCCGCGCTCGGTACCGCCCGTCTCGAACGCGGCGACCGTGTTGCCGTCATGCTCAGAAACTCCGTGGAGTGGGTTCTATTCGAACAGGCCGCACTGTCGTTAGGCCTGGTCGTTGTTCCGATCTACAGCAGGGATGCCGCGGGGAATGCTGCCTTTATTCTGGGTAATTCGGGCAGCCGATTGCTGCTTGTCGACCAAAACCAGCAGTGGCAGAAGATTGCGGTGCATGCCGATCTCTTCCCGGACCTGAAGACGGTCGTGACGCTCGATCGCGTGCCGGGCGGAGAGCATCAGCCGGATGTGTTGTACCTGAACGACTGGCTGCCAGACGACGCAGCCATCAAGAAAGAAGCGGTGCAGCCGGTGCGTAGCGCACCCGGGGATCTCGCCACGATTTGCTACACCTCCGGAACGACCGGCCGGCCCAAAGGCGTCATGCTCTCTCATGGGAACATCCTCTCCAACGCAGAGGCAATCGCTGGCGCGGTGCCGGCATACCGTGAAGACGTGTTTCTGTCTTTCCTGCCGCTGTCGCACATGCTGGAACGCACCGGTGGGTACTACTATCCGATGATGACCGGCAGCGAAGTGGTGTTTGCACGCTCTGTCGAAACCGTGGGCGAAGATCTCAAACAGATACACCCAACAGTGCTGATATCGGTGCCACGCATGTTCGAGCGGGCTTACAGCCGCATCGAAATGGCACTTGCTCAGAAAAGCCCACTTGCAAGGCGTTTGTTTGAACTCGCCAGGGAAGTCGGCTGGAATCGCTTCGAGTGGTTGCAGGGCCGCAGGCAAAAACCCGGTTGGTGGCAGCGATTGCTATGGCCGATATTGCGAATATTGGTGGTGAACAAGATTCTTCGCCAGCTTGGCGGCCGGTTACGCGTGACGATCAGTGGTGGCGGGCGCCTCGATGAACATATCGCCAGGTGTTTTCTCGGGTTTGGCCTGCCGCTGCTGCAGGGCTACGGGCTGACGGAAACCGCCCCGTGCGTCAGCGGCAACGTAGCCGAAGACAACGTGCCCGAATCGGTCGGCCCGCCTTTGCCTGGCGTCAAGGTGCGGCTGGGTGAAAACAACGAACTGCTGGTGAGTGGGCCCGGCGTCATGCTCGGTTACTGGCAACGTCCCGAAGCCACCGCAAAGACGTTCGACGCGGAAGGCTGGTTACGCACCGGCGATATTGCCGAAATCATCGACGGCAAGATCTTCATTCGCGGACGGATCAAGGACATTCTCGTAACCTCCACCGGTGAGAAAGTCCCGCGGGCAGACCTTGAAACAGCAATCAGTCGAGACCCGTTGTTCGAACAAGTCGTTGTCGTTGGCGAGGGCAAACCCTACCTCTCGGCACTCATCGTGGTACAACGCGAGGCCTGGGCACAGCTCGCTGCCGGGTCGGGCCTGAATCCCGATTCTCCCGATGCGCTTGCTTCCAGCGAAGCAATAGAACTCGCCCTGCTACGTATCGCCGCCCAGCTCAAGGAATTCCCATCCTACGCGCGAGTAAGGAAGGTCTACCTGACACTCGACCCGTGGACAGTGGATAATGGACTCATGACTGCGACCCAGAAGCTCAGGCACGCCAAGATCCTTGAGCATTTCGAAGATGTCATCAGTGCGCTCTACGCTGGGCACAAGCACGAGCCAAAGGCCGAACACCAACCGGTGTCACGCTAGTCGCCGGACAAAACATAACGGACATACAGATGCCGGATAACGAATCCCGCGAACCAACCCACTCTCTCCTCGACAAACTGGAAGGTGCCGAGCGGCTTTTCCTCTCCGGCCGCCGCAGCCGGGAAGCCGACCTGGTGAGTGCGGTCACAATCTTCCTCGAGTTCCTGCGCGGTTTCGAAAGCTTCGATTTCGACAAATCCTGCGTAACGGTTTTCGGTTCCGCGCGCTTCGGTGAAGATCACGAATACTATCAACTGGCCCGGGAAATGGGCCGCGAACTCGCCAAATTGGGATACGCGGTCATGACCGGCGGAGGGCCCGGATTGATGGAAGCGGCCAATCGCGGCGCCAGTGAAGCTGGCGGACTAAGTCTCGGCTGCAACATCCAGTTGCCCCACGAACAGAAACCAAACCCGTACCTGGATAAATTCATCAAGTTCGAACATTTCTTTGTTCGCAAGGTGATGTTGGTCAAGTATTCCAAGGCGTTCGTGGTCATGCCCGGCGGCTTCGGCACCCTGGACGAGGCCTTCGAGGTCGCGACCTTGATACAAACGGGAATACTCGACCGTTTTCCGATTGTCGGGCTGGGCGGTGATTTCTGGACCCAGCTTCGCAAATTCGCTCGGGAAACAATGCTGACAAAAGGCGTCATCAGCCCGGAAGACATTGCTTTCATCCATCCCGCTGAGAACGTGGAGGAAGCCCTGAGTTTCATCCCGCGTCCGCCAAACCGCGACTAGGCGGCGCCCACTGACGATAACCCCGCTACCCGCTCGTGTTCCGAGCTGGTGCGGGAAATCGGCGCGGCTCTCGCACGCGTCGCGATGGGCACGGGCATGGGCATCGGTGACCAGTGGACCAACGTGATCCGTCGCTTCTGGATGATGAGACACTCGCCGCAGCGGGAAGCCGCGTGCAATGTGCAAGACTTCGCCGCGTTCACTCAACCGCCCTGACGGCGCGATCAGGGCATTACCCAACCAGAGCGAAACGCGACGACTCTCAACCCGCTAGCCGGTGCCGCGACAGACGCGTCACGCGTCGCGCCGGCCCTGGGGCCGGGACCGCTCAGCCGTAGGTGTGAAAACCCCGCCCTGTCTTGCGCCCGAGATAACCCGCCTCGACCATTTCAACCAGCAACGGCGCAGGCCGGTACTTCGGATCCTTGAAGCCTTCGAACAGCACCTGCATGACCGCCAGCTGCACATCGAGGCCGATCAGATCGCACAATGCCAACGGTCCGATGGGATGGTTGCAGCCCAGCCGCATCGCGTCGTCAATCTCCTGGGCAGTTGCCAGACCCTCGGAGAATGCAAAGACCGCTTCGTTGATCATCGGGCACAACAGGCGATTGACGACGAACCCGGGCGAATTGCGCACCTTGACGGGGGTCTTGCCCAGGGCTTTGGAAACTGCCTCGACCGCCTGATACGTCTCGTCCGACGTCTGCAGGCCCCGGATCAGTTCGATCAGCTGCATGACCGGAACCGGATTGAAAAAGTGCATGCCAATCACGCGGTCCGCCCGCTTGGTCGCCGCCGCGAGTTTGGTGATGGAAATCGACGAGGTATTGGAAGCGATGATGGCACCCGGTTTCGCGGCCGCATCGAGCTTGCCGAAGATCTCGAGCTTCAGTGGCAGGTGCTCGGTCGCCGCTTCCACGACCAGGTCACTGCTGCCGATTGCACCGAGATCGGTTGTCGTCGTGATTTTCCCCAGCGCAGTATTGCGGGCGTCATCGGACATCTTTTCTTTCTTGACCAGCCGCTCCAGGCTGCCCTCGATGTTCTTGATCGCACGGTCGAGCTGCGGCTGGGCGATATCCGTCAATGTCACGGGGAAGCCCGCCACCGCACACGCCTGCGCAATGCCGTTTCCCATGGTGCCGGCGCCGACGACGCCGATGGATCCGATCTGCATTTCATCCTTCCTTGATAGAAATTTCCGGGAAAGCGGATTCTACCCGGTGGAGTTGGTCACGGGTTCGCGCCGCGGAAAAACGATGTCCCTCCATTTCATGGACAATACCGCCTTCGATACCGGCAACAAGACCGCAAAGGAGCACGCACAATGAGTTTTCCCAAGATCCAGGACGTACGGACCACCCAGGTCCTGGCCCCCATTCGCCGGCCGCTGCGCAACGCATCGGGCTTTATCCCCAGTTTCCCGGTCGTGCTCATCGACCTGGTGCGCGATGACGGCGTGGTCGGCCGTGCCTACACGCAAATCTACTTTGCGGAACTGCTCCCCGCGCTGGAAGCTTCCATCCATTCGCTGGCAACCCTCATCAAGGGCATGCCGGCCTCGCCGCGCGATGTCTACGACTTCCTGATGCGCCGCATGCGCCTGTGGGGTGTCAAAAACACTTTCTGTACCGCAATGGGCGGGCTGGACATGGCGCTGTGGGATGCCTGGGCGCGCGGGCGCAACGAACCCCTGTATGCCACGCTAGGCGCACAGCCGCGTGCACTCAAGCCCTACTACAGCGTCGGCCTGTACGACGAAAAAAGCGTAATCGAGGTCGCCGAGGAAGCCGTTGCCGAAAACTATCCCGGCCTCAAGATCAAGGCCGGATTTCCGACTCTTGCGGAAGACATCGCCGCGGTTCGCGCGGCCAAGCGCGTTCTCGGCGAGCGCGCGTTGATGATCGACTACAACCAGTCGCTCAGCGTCGCCGAAGCGATGATTCGCTGCAAGGCACTCGATGACGAAGGGCTCGAGTGGATCGAGGAGCCGATCATCGCCGACGATTACGAAGGCAATGCCAAACTCGCTGACGCGATCACCACGCCAATTCAAATAGGTGAAAACTTCAACGGTCCCGAAGACATGCACATTGCCATGAAGGCCAAGGCGATGGACTACGTGATGATCGACCCGCAGTTCATCCGCGGCGTCACCGGCTGGATGGAAACGGCAGCGCAGGCGCGCATGGGCGGCTATGAAATGTCATCGCACACCTTCGTCGAAGCCAGCGCCCACCTGCTGTGCGCAACGCCCACGGCGCATTGGCTGGAGCACATGGACGTGATTGGCCAACTCCTCGTTGAATCCTATCCGCTGGCCGACGGGACGCTCACGCCACCCGATCGCCCCGGCCTCGGCATGGAGTGGAACGAGGAGATGGTGAAGAAGCATCAGGTCGGAGCAAACAAATAGCATTTCGTTTGTTTGCCCCCTCGTACATTTTGATAACCGCAAGCCCCTGCGCATGACCAGACCCCGGCCCTTGTTGATCCTGCAACTACGCCCGGAAGATGCGACATACGACAGAGAATCCGCGTGCTTTCTAAGGTACGGTGAACTACGGGCCGGGGACACGCACAGGAT
>LJTS01000025.1 GCA_001304425.1 Betaproteobacteria bacterium SG8_40 | reverse complement strand
CAACCCGAAGACCGGCGAGGCAACCATATTCCGCAGTCCGTCGGGAATGTCGAACGGCATCAAGTTTGACCGTGACGGCAACATGATTGCGGCGCTTGGTGCCGACTATGGAGGGCGCATGCTCGTCAAGACGGACATGCGTTCCGGCAAGAGTTACATCCTCACGGGCCTTTACAACGGCAGGCCATACAACGCGCTCAACGACATCACCATTGACGAACAGGGCCGAATCTACTTTACCGATCCGCGTTATCTCGGTCACGAGCCGGTGTTCCAGGATGGGTTTGCTGCCTACCGGCTCGACCCGGACGGCAGCGTTGAACGGGTTGCGACCAATTGCGGAAAGTGCAACGGGATATTGATTTCACCGGACCAGAAAACCATGTACATCGTCAGTAACGACAATGGCTGGCTGGAATTCCAGAATCTGCGCGAAGGTGAGACCACCGTGCAGGCCGGCCATCTGTTGCAGGCTTATGACGTCGATGCCAGCGGCAATCTGAGTAACCGGCGCGTGCTCATCGATTACTCGAAACTCGACAAGCCCTGCAGCGGTCCCGACGGCATGATTGCCGACGAACGCGGAAATCTGTGGATTGCGTCGCGTTGCGAACACCGGCCCGGCATTCAGGTGCTGAATCCGCAGGGCAAGGAACTGGCCTATATATCGACCGGCAAGGAGTTGCCGACCAATGTCGGGTTCGGGCGTGGCGCCGATGCCAACCTGCTGTATCTTACGTCGGGCAAAAGCCTTTATCGCATCCGTGTCGGCGTCAAGGGTTATCAGTTGCCGTAGATTTTCTTGCATGTGCAGAGACGCGGGAGCCGATCGGTTCCCGCGGTTGTTTTGACCGGTTGTCAGGAGTAACCAATGGAAAGCGCGCAGTTAAAGTCAACAACCCGTTCCTTGAAGCGTCTCGATGCGGCCGCGGTGGCTGCATATGAGCGTGACGGCTACTATTTTCCGGTTCGCGTGATGTCCGAATCGGACGCAGCCGGGTACCGCAGCAAGCTGGAAGCCTTCGAAGCCGGACACCAGCCCATCATGAAAACCGCTTTGCGTAACAAGCCGCACCTGGTATTCACATGGATTAACGAACTGATTCGCGATGCGAGAATACTTGACGTGGTCGAAGATATTCTCGGGCCCAACATTCTGGCGTGGGGTACCAACTTCTTCATCAAGGATCCGCACGACGACGCGTTTATTTCATGGCATCAGGACTCCACATACTGGGGCCTGTCGCACCCGGACGTGACGACTGCCTGGATTGCGCTGTCGGATGTGACGCCGGAAAACGGTGCAATGCGCATGTTGCCGGGCAGCCACCTTCTGGATCAGTTGCCGCACGTCGACACTTTTGCCGAACACAATCTTCTGACACGTGGGCAGGAAGTGCAGATCGACGTTGACGAAAGCAAGACGGTTGATGTGCCGCTGAAGCCCGGTGAGATGTCACTGCATCATGTGCGTACCGTTCACGCGTCGAACGCAAACGCCACTGGCACCCGCCGCATCGGCCTGGCGATCCGTTACGTTCCCACCTATGTGAGCCAGATATCGGGCGCGCGGGATTACGCAACTCTGGTGCGAGGCGAGGACACGCATCACAATTTTGTGCTTGAACCGGCGCCAAAAGTTGATTTCGGAGAGGAAGAAATGGCGCTGCATGCGAAGATTGCAGAGGAGTCGTTTCAAATCTTGTACCGTGGCACGGATCGCACTGGTCCGCGGTAACGTCACGGTCGGAACGAATCAGCCGGCGTTGCCTGCCGGCCGCGACAATGCGCTCCGGTGACGGGGCACAAACAACAACAGCCCCGCGCGTGACGGGGACGGGACGGCACTTCGCCAGACAGGATGGCAAGGGTCGAAACCATGGGGGAGTGAAGATGAAGAGGATGTGGGTGGCGCTGCTATCGGCGGCCGTGATCGGGCTGCCGGGATGCGGCCAGGATGAACAGCAGGGCGGGGAAGGCGGCGATGCGTCCATCGTGTGGAAGGCCCAGTCCCTGTGGCAGGCAGGCACGCTGCCGCATCAGATATTCGAAGAGTTCGCGCGGCGTGTCACCGAGCGTTCCGGCGGCAGGTTGACTATCGAGGCGCTGGCCGTAAATTCGATTGTCTCGTCCACTGAGAGCCTCGACGCGGTTGGTGCCGGCATACTGCAAGCGCAGCACAGCGGCCCTGCTTATTTCACCGGCAAGGACGCAGCATTCGCGCTGCTAAGCGATCCGCAGGGTGGATTCGAAACTCCGGCGCAGATGCGTCAATGGATGGAAACAGGCGGAGGCCTGGATCTGGCGCGAGAACTCTATGCGAAATACAACGCGTACTTTGTTGGCGGTGTCTGGTACGGCGCGGAGAGCCTGGTATCGAAAAAGCCGATTCGCAAACTGTCAGACCTTCAGGGTGTAAAACTTCGCGCGCCGCAGGGCATTGGCCAGGATATCTTCCTGTTGCTCGGGGCGGCCCCGGTCAATCTTCCGGGCAGTGAAGTCTACACGGCGCTCGAGCGCGGCGTGGTGGATGCCAGTGACTGGGGAACGTTGTCAATGAATGAGGATCTGGGCTACCACAAGCTTGCCCCGTATCCCATGTACCCGGGTTACCACTCAATGCCGATGGCCGATTTCGCGGTCAACATGACGCAGTGGAATGCGCTGCCAGATGATCTGAAGACGCTCGTGGAGGCCGAGGTAGCCACCTTCGCCACTGAAATGGTCGAGCGCAACAGGGCTGCCGACGAAGCGGTGCTGGCAAGGGCGGGCGAACTGGGGTTCGAGGCCATCGATCTTCCAACTGAAGAACGGCGCAAGTTCCGCGAACTGGCTCGCGGCGTATGGGAAAAGTATGCGGCGCAGAGTCCGATGGCGCGGCGCGTCTACGATTCGCAGGTCGCATTCCTGAAACAACTCGATTTGCTGGACTGAGCGCCGGCGACATGCCGGCAAACTGAAAGCGCATGACCGAGCACACCACCGTCACGCGGGCCGTTCATGCTGCCGGCAACGTGGCGAGTTACCTGTTTCTTTGCATCGTCGCCATCAGCGCGTTTGAAGTGCTGATGCGTTATGCGATCGGCCAACCGACCGTGTGGGTGCACGAATTGTCGATCGCATTCGCGGCGACCTGCTTTGTCATCGGCGGCCCTTACGTGCAGGCGACGCGGAGCCACATCACCATCAGTTACGCCTATGACAAGATGCCGCCGGGCTTGCAGGTCTGGGCGCGGTTGTTGTGTTCGTTGCTGACGCTGGCGTTCCTCGTGTTCCTTACCTACGCGACCACGCTGCAGGGCTGGCAGGCTCTGCAATATGGCGAGACCACTGGTACCGCGTTGAATTGGCCGATCCCGGCCTATCTTAAAACGCTGTTTGCGGTTTGCGCGGCGATCATGACCGCACAAACCGCGATGCATGTCATTGAAGACGCGCGGCGCATCGCCAGGCGAATGGTTGCGGATCCGGGCAGATGAGCATCGAGTGGATCACGATACTGATGTTTGGCGGGATGATCCTGCTGCTTCTGCTTGGGCTGCCGCTGGCATTCGTAACCGGCCTCATCGGTGTCGTATTCACTCTTGGGCTTTACGGTCCCGCCGGCCTGCCCCTGATTGCCAGCCGCATCTATACGTTCATGAACGAGTATGCACTGGTCGCTGTGCCAATGTTCATTCTGATGGCCTCGATCATGGAGCGCTGCGGCGTCGCCAAGGATCTGTTCAGTGCCATGCGGGTGTGGGCCGGCGGGCTTCCCGGCGGCCTCGCCATACAGACCATGGTCGTGGCGACCATCATGGGCGCGATGACGGGCATCATTGGCGGTGAGATCGTGTTGCTGGGTTTGCTTGCGTTGCCCCAGATGCTGCGGCTCGGTTACGACAAGAAGCTGGCGATCGGAACGATCTGCGCCGGCGGCTCCCTCGGCACGATGATCCCGCCGTCGATCGTGTTGATTATCTACGGCCTGACCGTCAATGTTTCGATCGGCGATCTGTTTATCGCCAACATCGTGCCGGCGCTGATGCTTTCCGTGGTCTACATGTCCTACATCTTCGTGCGATGTCAACTGAACCCGAAGCTCGGACCGGTAGCCCCGGCTGAAGAGCGAAACATCGGCACGCTCGCCAAGCTTGCACTGCTCAGGGGCCTTGCGCTGCCCTTGCTGGTTATCTCCGCCGTGCTCGGCACCATCTATTTCGGTATTGCCTCAGTCACGGAGGCGGCAGCGATGGGTGTAGTGGGAACGCTCATCGCATCGGCGGTGCGTCGCGAACTGAGCTGGGCCATTGTTCGCGATTCGATCCGGCAGACGATGCAGACCTGCGGCATGCTGTTGTGGCTGTCGTTCGGTGCGACCGCGATGATCGGCGTCTACAACCTGGCCGGCGGCCCGACGTTCATTCGGGAACTCTTCGCCGGCCTCGACCTGCCGGCGCTTGGCATCATATTCCTGATGATGGCGATCCTGTTCGCGCTCGGATGCATCATGGACTGGGTCGGAATCTGTTTGTTGACCATGCCGATATTCGTGCCTATTGCGAGGGATCTTGGTTACGACCCGGTATGGTTCGGCGTGCTTTTCTGTCTGAATATGCAGCTGTCGTATCTGACACCGCCTTTCGGGCCGGCGGCTTTCTACCTCAAGGGCGTCGCGCCCCCGGAAGTTTCCCTGAATGACATTTTTTCGGCCATGTGGCCGTTCCTGATCCTGCAGGCGAGCGTCCTGTCGATGGTTGTTCTTTTTCCCCAGGTCGCGTTGTGGTTGCCGCGACTCGGTGGCTGACGCGGCGCGGACCGCGTATTGGCGCCGCGCACGCTCGCGAGTGGATCAGCGGACATTTCCGGAGAGTAGATAAGGTGCGATTCAAGGCGGCGGTTCTGAACGCAGTGGGCGAGCAACTGGAGATCGAGGAACTGGAGATGCAACCGCTGCAGGCTGGCGATGTGCTGGTGCGCGTAAAGGCAAGCGGGCTGTGTCACACGGATCTCGAAGTCATCCAGGGGTCGCTCGCGTATCCGCTGCCTATCGTTCTCGGGCATGAGGGTGCCGGTGTGGTGGAGGAAGTCGGTGCCGGCGTGACACGGGTGCGCCCGGGCGACCACGTTCTGCTGTCCTGGAATCCGCATTGCGGACACTGTTTTTACTGTGACCGCGATCTTCCTATCCTGTGTGAGCCGTTCAGGCATCATCAACCGCAAGGTCATCTTCTCGACGGCACGTCACGCATGCGGCGCAACGGCGACGAGATTTTTCATTATTCCGTCACCTCGACGCACGCCGAATACACCGTGGTGCCCGAGTCGGGCGCGGTACCGATTGCGAAGCAGATGCCGTTCGACCGTGCCTGCATCATCGGCTGCGGTGTCATGACCGGAGTCGGCGGCGTCATTCGAAAGGCCGAAGTGGAGCCGGGTTCGAGCGTCGCCGTCGTCGGCTGCGGTGCGGTCGGGCTGAATGCGGTACAGGGGGCGCGCCTGGCAGGCGCTTCGACCATTATCGCGGTTGATCTCGGCGAAGAAAAATTGCAGAGAGCGCGTGTTTTCGGAGCGACGCACTGTGTCGATGCGGAAGAGTGCGACGCGGTGGACGCGGTCCTGCAGCTCACGCACGGCAGGGGCGCGGACTATGTGCTCGAATCGGCCGGCGCCGCGCGGGTTTTCAGAACCGCTGTCGAGATGGTGCGCCCCGGCGGCAGCGTGATCTGGTTGGGAAAGGTGAACACCGACACCGAAGTGAGCTTTCGATGGGGATCGTTGATGGGAGAACGCCAAATGGTGCGTTCCAGTTACGGTAACGCAAGGCCGATGCGCGACTTCCCCTGGCTCGTTGACGAATACCTGAAGGGCCAACTGAAACTGGACGAGCTGATTACGCGCCGCATCCGGCTGGATGAGATCAACGATGGTTTTGCGATGCTGGCACGGGGGGAGGGCATACGTACCGTGATCATGTTCGATGACCCGCCTCCGGCGCCGGCTGGACGGCGCGGCGAACCGCAAGCGCGGTGAAAACAACAGCACGGCGATGCTTCAGGCGTAAGGGTAATGAAACAAGACGGCCGAGCGGCATGCGAACACGCTGTTCCGGGAACGGTCAGAACTGGCCAGGTGCCGCGCATTCGTCATGAACGCCCCGCTCGACGACAGGCTTGATCATGCCGACGCGGTTTTCCTGACATCGGCCCTCATCGAGCAGGGCCTTTGTGGTAAAAAATAATATGGCAATGAGCGCCGATAGAAAATACACGCACCCGCCGATGCAGGACGGATGGATCGATCGCCCGCACCAGATCGCCGAGTTGGGAGATCTGCGGCTGGAAAGTGGCGAGGTCATCCGTGACTATCGCCAGTCCTATGTCACGCACGGGACACTGAACGCGGATCGAAGCAATCTCGTATTGGTGTGTATTTCCCTCACCGGCAATCATCACCGGCTCGATTTTCTCATCGGTCCCGGCAACGCGCTCGATACCGACCGTTTCTTCATTGTTTGCGCCGACCCGATCGGAAACGGTTTGACGACTTCGCCGTCCAACAGCGTGGCGCAGCCAAAGATGCGCTTCCCGCGATTCGGCATTCGCGACATGGTGCAGGCGCAATACCGGCTGCTGGCCGAAGTGCTGGATGTGCGTGCCATGCATGCCGTCGTCGGGGCATCGATGGGCGGCATGCAGGCCCTGCAGTGGGCCGTCAGTTACCCCGGCCTGGCCCGGCGCATCATCGCGATGACGCCAATGGCGAAAACGCATCCCTGGGCGGCGCTCGTAGTGGAAACTGCGCGCCGCTGCCTGACTGCCGACCCGCAATGGAGCGAAACCGGCTTCGGTTCGAGACCGGTGCGCGGCTGGGCGGCATACACGGCGCTGATGACGGCATTGCTGGCGCGTACGCCCGCGGCGGTACAGGAGTTCGCGGCCGACGCCGGCAGCGCGCAACGCTGGCTGGCGCAGTTGACCGAACGCAACGAGGCGGGCGGGTTCGATGCGCACGATTATTTGTATCAGTCCTGGGCTTACGAAGCGCATGATGTGAATGCGACGCCGGGTGCGGCGAGCGATGCCCTTGCCGCGATCGAAGTGCCGGTGTTGATTGCGGCGCCACCGCTTGACCTGTTCAACCCGGTGGAGTCGGCACACGAGGCGGCGCAGCGCATTGGCAGTGCGCGCCTGGTGGAAATTCCATCAGTGCAAGGCCATCAGGCCGCGACGGCCACGCGTGCCAAGGACAGTGATTTCCTCAACGCTACGATACGGGACTTTCTTCTCGAATGAGAAACCCGTTCGTTCGGGATATCGTGGCAATAGACTGGACTGCGCGGCGCTGAGCCGGCGTCTGTTTGCCCCGACAATCTTTCGACCGCGAAGAAATCGCTGTCAGCAATCAACCCGTTTTATACCGACTACACACGATGGAGGATAGCCAATGATCGTCGATCACCGCACTTACAACGTCAAACCCGGCAAGCTGAACGACTTCCTGAAATTGTACGGGACCGAAGGTTTTCCACTGCAAAAGAAACATCTTGGCCATTGCGTCGGCTGGTACTCGAGCAACGACATCGGCCCGCTCAATCAGGTTGTGCACATGTGGGCTTACAAGGATCTCAACGACCGCGAGCAACGGCGCAACCGGTTGGCCGCGGATCCCGCCTGGGGGCAGTATCTGGCCAAGGCAACTGACTACCTCGTCAGCATGGAAAACAAGGTGTTGCGGCCGACACCGTTTTTCACGATACCCGAAGTAAAGGGCTGAGCGCCGGCCCGCCTGCTCAGGCGTCCTCGACAAGAAAGAGCAGCGCGCGCTCGCTCAGGGCGCGCGCCTTGTGTGCACCGACGTCTCCTGCCGGGATAAGCAAGGCACTACCCTGCGGGAATTGTTCGATCCTGCCCTGGAAATCGATTTCGAGATCGCCTTCCAGCACGATGCCCGCATGGCCTTTCCTGCACCAGTCAGGTTCGATGAAATCGTTGGTAAATTCGAGCAGCCGCACCTGACGGTTGCCTTTGACGATGGACTTGAAGCGGCAACCCGGCAGCGGATGCTCCCAGCGCGCGTTGTCGAAATCAAGACGGAATGATCTGGTATTCACGCAGAGCCCTCCCGTTCGGAGACGCAGCGATGCGTCGCGATAGAGGCGCCTATAATGCATCTGGAACGCTGCAAACTCAATGACCGTTCCCGGTTGACCGTAATACGACACGAAGGAGGAAAGCATGGGTGAGTTTTCCCGCCGCGATACGCTTAAGACGCTGGGTGCCGTTGCTGTTGCAGGTGCTGCGCCGACTTTGCTGCTGCCCTCATCGGCGGCGGCCGCATATGACGTGAAACCGGAGAAAGGTGCCAGCATCAGGATGATGCGCTGGCGCCGGTTCATTCAGGGCGACGAAGACCAGTGGCTGGCAAACACCGCAAAATTCACCCGCGAAACCGGCGTCGCGGTGCGTGTCGACAACGAGGGTTTCGAAGACATTCGACCGAAAGCGGCGATGGCCGCCAACGTGGGATCGGGACCCGACATCGTGCTGGGATGGATGGATGATCCGCACCTGTTTCGCAGTCGGCTGGTTGACTTGACGGACCTTGCTGCGTATCTCGGCGGCAAATACGGCGGCTGGTACCCCACTGCGGTGCGTTACGGCACGATCAACGCCGGCGGCGACAAGGGAAAGTGGATCGGCTTGCCGCTGGGTGCAGGCGGCGCACTATTGAACTATCGCAGTTCCTGGTTGCAGGAGGCGGGGTACGAATCCGTGCCTACCGATTTCGACAACTACCTGAAGATGTGCAAGGCTCTCGCGAAAAACGGCCACCCGCCGGGGTTTGCGCTGTCTCATGCGACCGGCGACGCGGAAACGTGGAGTCATAACGTGTTGTGGGGGTTCGGCGCAAGGATGGTGGACGAAAACAACAAGCCGGCCATCAACAGCAGGGAAACGATAGAAGCAATCGAGTACATGCGCGAACTGTATTCGACGTTCATCACGGGCACGCTGTCCTGGACGGGAGTTTCCAACAACAACTCGTTCCTTGAGGACCGCATCAGCCTGACTTCCAATGGCCCGTCGATCTATTACGTCGCGAAGAGGTCCGAAGACCCGAAGTTGCGCGCCATTGCCAAGGACATGAACCACGCGGCATTTCCCGTGGGCCCCTCGGGGGTGGCGGCCGAATTGCATTTGCTCTCCCAGGCCTACGTGTTCGCGTATACGAAATACCCGAACGCCTGCAAGGCTTATCTCAAGTTCATGTGGGAACGCGAGCAGTATGAGCCTTGGCAGGCTGCTGCCACGAGTTACATGTGCCCGCCCTTGAAGGCCTACGCCGAAACGCCGTTCTGGAAGTCCGACCCCAAGTACGAACCGTTTCGCAACGTGGTCGAGCGCATGCGGTGGTCCGGATATGCAGGTGACGTTGGCGAGAAATCTGCATCCGCGCTGGCGGACTGGGTGGTGGTGGACATGTTCGCGCAGGCGGCTTCAGGACAAAGCAGCGCGAAAGACGCCGCGCGTGACGCCGAACGCCGGGTGCGCCGCGCATACCGATAGGCAAAAACTTACGATGATCCGGCACGGAGTCGTGCATGCCGGGGAAACGCGGTCCGCTTCGTGATCTGGATGCAGGCCGCCGTATCGTCCTGGTGTGACGCGATTGCGTCAGTTTTCAGCTACGCCATCGGGCAATCGGCCCGCTGAGCGGCACCGGATGCCGCGCATACTGTGGCGCGTTGCGGTGGTTGCCGGATTTTCGAACAGGCGTGCCCGCCGCGGCGGATGCCAGGTTTCAATTTGCCGGAAAACCAGGCGAAAAATCGTCAAAAAACCCCCGTGCACAGGCGCGATTCCCCGCACCTCGTTCGTGCGATGTCCGCAGCTGCAACCCGTTCTCGCCTGGCCCGTGACTTGCATTGTTGCAGACGGAATCGGCATCGATCGTAATACGCTGCAATCGTAACGGGTGCGATCCTCATAAGCGCGTTCGCTGTACGCGTATTCATAACGGCCGCATTTGTATTCGTGTGAAAACCGCGGGTGCGAAAAGGCGCAGGGCGGGAATAAATCATGAGGTGGGAACAGTTTTTCTGGGTCGTCTACGGGATAGGATCGACTCTGTTCGTGTTCTTCCTGTTCAAGCTTGGAAATGCTGTCGCGGGGGACCGTGAAGAATCCATCAAGCGTGAAATCGCGCGGCCCCGAAATCCTGAGCAGAAGCAAACGGAAGTTGCACCTGACGCAGCCAGTGCACCGCAGGGTCACACCGGACGGCCTCGCGTCGGGAGCGCAGTCGCCGCTGGCGAGGCAAAGCCGAACATAGCTGTTGCGTCAGTCGACGCGGCAAAAGAGTTTCTTCTGACTACCGGCGGCTTCCATGCCGAATCCGGTGTCCACGGGCAGGCAGAGCAAGGCCGCAGGTAGCCTTGAGTCCGTTCCCGACAGTGTCAGGCAAGATATGCATGCGCCGCCGCTTACCGGGGTGAACGTGATCGCGCAGCTCGAAACGAGCCGGCCAGTTCAGCCGCGCGAACAGGACGATACCGCGCGGCGGCGGAAGCAGCGCTCCGAACTCATACTGCTAGGCGATGGCGTGCCGGTCAATCCGGGCTTGCCGCCCATCGAACTGGCAGATGATTTTCTTCCCCGGAACAAGGAAGCGATCGCCATACGCCTGCTGTGCGTGTTGATGACGGCGATCAAGGCCGACCGCATGCATCAAACCATGGTCTTGCGCGTCATCAGGCAATACGGACTGGCCGCGTCGTTTTCCCCGCTCGAGAAAAATTTCGTTCGCACGCTGGACCCTGGCGACGGCGACAAGGCGCGGTTCTCCTGGCGATTCGAGTCCGCCTGGGTGATGCTCTGGGTACTCGGGTATGTCGATAGTCTTGGCAGCCCGGCAGCCAGATGCAATGCGGACTTTGCTGTCGATTGCATGCGCGACCGGAACAGGCAATCGTTCATTGACGACGCGAAGCTGCGCCCGCTCGACCAGATACTCGACCAGGCTGATCTGGTTTACCGTTATCGCCATGCCCTGGCCGATGCCGCCGCGGCAAGGAAAAAGCCTCCTGCCGGCCTGAATGCGTCGATCGTGTATGAGCGCCATCATGCATTCAACTGGCTGGTCCGATATAGTGGCCGCGATTGGGACGAGGCGGCGGCCGAAGACTAGCGGTATCGGCTCTCTCCGGCTTGTGATGTCCGGAAGAATGTGGCCATTGCAATACCTTGTTCCGGCCTGACGAATGGATCCTTTTCCAGAGAGGTGCGCTGTGACGGGCGGAATTGGCAATGCCGAGCTCACATTGGGCGACATTCCATCAATCAAGGAGTCCTGGCAGCACATTGAACCGTTTGCGCTTACCTTCGACGGTTATGGCTATTGGGGTTCAATCGAAAAATGCGCCGAGGTCGCATCCAGGCCTCCCGGGACATTGACGCAACTGCGTACCTGGCTATTCTTCGAAGCGCGTCGCTGGCATCATCTCGGCAAGCAGCCGGACACGGTAGCGATGAAGCGCATCAAGGCGGTGCTCTTTGCGATCAGGGAAAAAGTCAGGAGCGGCGATTTACGCTGAGCGCAGGGTCCCGGCAAAGGAACTTCCGGCAGTCTTTGGCGGCCAAACAAACTCCGGCAACTGAAAACAGGTGAATCGATGTTCAGGTTTCTGATTGGGTTCACGGTCATGGCGATGTGCAATGCTGCTTTGGCCGGGGAAAATTACACCGTAGAGGCGATCGCCAGAGTGGGCGAGAATGAAGTCGCACGCTTTTATTCGGACTCGGTGCGCGAGACCACAGGTGGACTGCAGGTTTTTGATGTCGTCATCCGCTATGCGGTCCCGGAAGACGCGCCTCCGGGCGGAACGGCGTCGCGCAAAGTCACTTATCGCGCGAAGTGCGACAGTAACGAGCTCTCCATATCCGTTATCGCGCTACGCAACGCCAGGGGCCAGACAACCAAAGCCATTGCAGTACCCCCGGGCGCCGAGGAATATTTCAAACCCGAACGCGCGTCACGCGAGGACGACTGGTTGTTACGCGTTTGCGGCTAGCGCCGTGCCTTCCGTTAGAACCTGTCTCGTGATTGCTCGCGCGAGCGATGGCAACGTTTTTCGCTCCCGGTCAGTCGCGAGTAACGCCGTCTGGCCGGTCCCGACAAGGAGCGAGTAACAACACCGGCGGCGAAAACCGTTCCATCCGGAAGAATCACACCCGGAACACGCCTGCACCGCGTTGTTGGGCTTGGATTGTATTGACCGCACCCCTCGCCTGGCGGATATCGTGTTCTGGATGGAACGCGTCTTTCGATCGATTACGAGACAGGTTCTAGTCCTTGCCCTGGCTTACGGACCACTTCTGCATCAGCGTGTTCGACGGCAGGCTTTCGTCGACAAGTTTGTTTGCGGTTTCGATTCCCGCGACCGGCAGTCCTTTCGGATCCAGTGCGCCGATCTGAACCAGCACGGAGGCCTGATCCCAGTAGATGTGCTCGTTGTAGAGCTTGTCGCCACGGAACTTGACGATTGCCACCAAAGGGATCTCGACCCGTTTCCCGGTGGGCGCAAGACCGGGCAGCATCCAGTCGATCTCGATGTCATGCGTGAAACAGAACAGCAATTCATCCACGAGTATGCCCTCGCCGATGGTGCGCGAAATTGGAATCAGCGTCGTGTCCTGCGGGGTTTTCGGAATGAAGTGGTGCTTGTAGAAACGCCGTAGTTGCTGGTAGCCAACACCGCCGGTCATCGTCGGAATGTGATTTACGTACGGCTCGGCCACCATGGTCTTCATTGTGGCGTCGGCGTCGCGCGTCGCAAACTCATATTCACAGTGTTTGTCCCAAAGCGCCGAGAAGTCGTAATGCGGCCCCATGTGTCTGCGAAACAATGCAATCGATCGGTGGTGGGCCATCAGTGCCGAGGGTTTGTCGTAATGCGGCGAGGCCGGGCGCGCAAACGCGTGATCGACCCCGGGGTAGACATAAATTTCGACGTTGTCGCGACTTTCGAAAGTGACCTGGATCTTCTGTACTTTTTCTTCCGGCGCGTATTCGTCTTCGGCCGCGAAGTGCATGACCATCGGCACCTTGATTTTCGGCGCTTCATCGAGATATGCATCGATGCTGACGCCGTAGTAGGAAACCGCGCAGTCAACTCCGGAACGCGCTGCCGCAAGATAGGCGAGTCTTCCGCCGAGGCAGAATCCGAGCGCACCGATCTTGCCGACGACCTCGTCGCGGGTGCGCAGTGTCCGCACCGCTGCGGTGATGTCCTCCATGCCCTTGTCGGTATCGAACTTCTGGAACAGTGCAAACGCCTGCTTCCAGTCGTCTTCCGTGTAGCCGAGTTCGATGCCGGGTTCGATGCGCCAGAAAAGGTCGGGGGCAAGTACCACGTAGCCTTCTTCGGCATAGTAGTCAGCGACCTGGCGAACGTATTCGTTGATGCCAAAGATTTCCTGGCACAGGACGATGCCTGGCCCCTTGCCTGATGCAGGTAACGCCAGATATCCGCGAAACGCGCCGCCGTCGGCGGCGCGAATGTCAATCCATTGACCAGCCATTGTGTTTTCTCCTTGTCCTGAGCGGCTCCGGAAACCTTCAGCAGCCATATCGGCCGGTTTTGCCGGTGCGATCAAGCGGCCGTTTTACCTGCAGCAAACAGCAGTGTCAAACTTGTTCCCTGGCCATCGGGCTGCCCGCAGCGTTCTTGACAAAAAAACGGTCGCCACCTAGATTGCCGCGTTCCCGAAGCCGTTATCAGCCAGCCGACTTTGTTGCTCCTGCTCATGGGCTTTCCCGAAGCACACGGGTTGACATTGCCGCTGGAGAAGCAGCCAGGGCGCATGTAATCGGTCAAGGCGTGATCAACCGGCATCAGAAGAATGCGTTGCCATCGAGGCCGCGTAACAGAAAACGAGGAGAGTGGAAATGAAGATCCAGGGCTCTGTAGCGCTTGTCACCGGCGCAAACCGTGGAATCGGCCGCGCATTCGTCGAGGAACTTATCAGGCGCGGTGCAAAGAAAGTCTATGCTACCGCCCGCGACCCCCGGAAGCTGGCCGATCTCGACGCGACG
>LJTS01000253.1 GCA_001304425.1 Betaproteobacteria bacterium SG8_40 | reverse complement strand
GAAGTATTGGGCGAACGCCGCCGGCATGGCAAGGTGGCCGCTCGCCTGGGTAACTTTTCAGGCAATCAGGCAAGATAGGGTATTTGCGGAACGAGGCATGGAGATTCCCCGCCAGCGGCTCAGTACGAAACTCGTCGAGATCCTTGTGGTCTTTTTGCTCGTCGCGTTGGTCGCAATCGGCGTCACGCTGCTGATGTCCTGGGACCTCGAGGGCGGCGCTGCCGCCGTCAACCAGGCAGGCAGCGAGCGTATGCGCGCTTACCGCATTTCGAACCTGCTGTCGCAAGCCGGGCTGCCGGGCGCCAACCGCGAGCGGCTCCTGCAGGCGGCCGCGCAGGAAGCGCAGGAGTTCGAGCGCGTGATGGTGGAACTCAAGACGGGGGACCCCAGCCGTCCGCTGTTCCTGCCCAATGAACCGCGAATCCTTGAACAGTTTGCCGAGCTTGAACAAACGTGGAACGGATCCATCAAGCCGTCAATCGAGTCCATCACGGCGCAGCCGCTGGTACCTGTCGATGCCGCCAAACTGATTGCCTATCGGTTGGGAACTGAACGCTTCGTTGAGCAGATCGACCGGCTCGTCTATTCCATCGAGCGTGACATTTCGCAGAAGACAACCCTGTTGCGTTCGGTTCAGATGGGTTTGATCGCGCTCTCGGTGGCCGGGACGGTGACGCTGATTTATCTGATGTTCTTGCTGGTCGTCCGCCCGGTAAGCCGGCTTGACGACGGCATGCGGCGCATGGAAGAGGGGGATTTCGATATTCGTCTTCCGATCGAAAGCCGCGACGAATTCGGCTCCCTTGCCGGCGGGTTCAACCGAATGGCATCGCACTTGAGCGATTTGTACCGGAATCTGGAAAACAAGGTCAGGGAGAAGACCCGGTCGCTGGAGTTGCAGAACCAGGAATTGTCAACGCTCTACGAAGTCGCGGCATTGCTGAATCGGCCCGGCACGCTGGAAGAGATGTGCCGGGCTTTCCTTGCACTCCTGATCGACAGGCTGCGGGCAAGCGGCGGCGCAGTCCGCCTGGTTGAACAAGATAGCGGGCGGGTGCACCTTTACGTCCACCAGAATCTGCCCGCTCCATGGGTCAAGGACGAGGCGTGCCTCAACCGTGGCGAATGCCTTTGCGGCGACGTGGCGCAGAGCGGTACCGCGGTCGTAAAGCTTTTCAACCGGCAGGATATGCAGGAACGGGATTACCGATGCCGCCGCGAAGGCTATGGAACCGTCACTGCGTTTCCGATTCGATTCAAGGAACAGACCATCGGGGTATTCAACCTGTACTTTCACGAAGCACAGGAGATCAGCGAGCGGGAACGGCACATGCTGGAATCTCTCGGACAGCATCTGGGGGTGGCGATCGAGAACCAACGGCTTGTCGCCCGGGAGAAGGAAATGGCCGTATCGGAAGAGCGTAATCTGCTCGCGCAGGAGTTGCATGACAGCATCGCCCAGTCACTGGCATTTCTCAACCTGCAGGCGCAGATGCTCAGGGATTCGCTTGACCGGAAGAATCTTGAAGAGGCGCGCAGCGGTTTGCAGGAGATCCGCGAAGGCATACAGGAAAGCTACGATGACGTACGCGAACTGCTGGTTCACTTTCGCACGAGATTTGGCGAATCGGACGTGGAAACCGTCCTGACGGCATTGCTGACACGGTTCGAGGCCGATACCGGAATACATACCGGGTTTCACCAAAGTGGCACGGGGGTGCCGCTTTCGCCGGAGACGCAGATTCAGGTTCTCCATATCGTGCAGGAATGCCTTTCCAACGTGCGCAAGCATTCCAACGCCCGTCATGTAAACGTCGAACTGGAGAAAGGTCAGGTATATGTGTTCCGCGTCAGCGACGACGGCCGCGGCTTCGAAGGCAATGTTCCAGGCGTCGAGGAAGGGCACGTCGGCCTGGCTATCATGCGCGAACGCGCGCAACGAATCGGCGGACGCATACAGGTCAGATCGCTTCCCGGGTCGGGCACGGAGATAACCCTCACCCTGCCGATTGTTCAGGAAGCGGCCGCATGAGTCCGGTCCGGGTACTGCTGGTTGACGATCACACCCTGTTTCGCAGCGGTGTCAAGGCCCTCCTGCAGCGCCATGACGAGTTCGAAGTTGTCGGCGAATCGGCGGACAGCCTGGAGGGCGTGAAACGGGCGCGCGAACTGAAGCCCGACGTTGTGCTTCTCGATTTGCACATGCCGGGGGTTTCCGGCAAAGATGCGGTCAAGCTGTTCCTGGAACAGTCGCCCGATACACGCGTCGTCATGTTGACCGTTTCGGAAGCTGCAGATGATCTTGTCGATACGCTTCGGGCGGGTGCGAGCGGTTATCTGCTGAAGAACATCGAAACCGAAACACTGCTCGATTCGATACGCCGGGCCGTCGCCGGAGATTCGGTCGTTTCAGCGGAAATGACTACCAAACTGGTCAAGGGCTTGCGCGCAACCGGCTCCGGTAGCGACCCGGGCACGGACAAGGAGGCGCTCAGCCCACGCGAGCACGAAATCCTCGGTTACGTCGCCAAAGGCGCCAGCAACAAGGAGATTGCGCGTGCGCTTGACCTGGCGGAGAGCACGGTGAAGATTCATGTCCAGCACATTCTGCGCAAGCTCAACCTTTCGAGCCGGGTCCAGGCGGCCGTTTACGCCATCGAGCACGGGCTTGCATCATCCTGAGTGCCGAACGGCAACGGCAATCGATTCACCGGCAATCGCCGGCGCGTGAACCGGAGATCGGTTTATCAGGTAGCGACGCGGCGGCGTTAACGCTCCGCTGTCATACAAGTTTGCCGCGGCCCTAGAACCACATATGCACGCCGGCTACCCAACTGGTTTCTTCGGTCGGCTTGTTCCCTTCACGGGCGAAATCTTCGGTATTTCCATACAAACCTGCCCATTCGACACCTATATAGGGCGCGAACTGCCGGGTGAGTTCGTATCGCAGGCGTACTCCGACCGACAGATCGGACAGGCCGCTTCCCGTTTCCCGGATGTCGTCATTCTGGCCGTACAGATTTGCCTCAATCTTCGGTTGCAAGACCAGTTTCTGCGTAAACAGCATGTCGTATTCCGCGGCGATGCGCCCCGCGGTGTCGCCGTGTTCGCCGAGGTAGAAGGTCGCATCGACGTGGAACCAGTAGGGTGCAAGCCCCTGGATGCCGATGGCAGCCCAGGTGCGGTCAGGGTCTTCACCACTGTCGTAGCGCACGCCCAGTTGTGAATCCCAGAACGGGGCGATGGCGTGGCTCCAGAGTAACTCGCTGCGTAGTTCGTGGAGTTTGCCGTCATCGACTTCGCCTTCGAGTTTGAGATTGGCACGATCGTAGGTTCGCCCGTACCAGCCCTGGCCCTCGAAGGCGAGCCAGCTGTTGTCGTCGGTCTTGACCGCTTCAAGACGATGGATCAGAACCGCGCCGAAATTATGCTGGTCGGCGAGGTGCATTTGACCGAGCGGGCCAAAGTCTTCGCCTTCGGCGTATGCATGCGGGTCGCGCAGCCCGTCGTCACCCGCGGCCGGCGCCGATTGCGCGGTTGCGGTGGCATGACCGGCATGCTCGGAATGGTCCATCGCGCCGGTATCCATGGTGTGATCCGAATGGTCCATCTCGCCGGCATCCATGCTGTGGCCCGAGTGATCCATCTGCTCGGAATCCATGGTGTGGGTCGAGTGGTCCGCCTCGCCGGACTCCATGTCGTGGCCCGAGTGATCCACCTCGCCGGCATCCATGTCGCGGCCCGAATGATCCACTTCGCCGGACTCCTTCACGTGTTCGGAGTGATCGGTGCTCTCTGCCGGATCCTCGGCCCATGCGATCGAAGCGCACGCCACAAAGACTGCGGAGACGATGGCCATCTTCACGCGCGTTGCACCGGAAGCGTAGTGACGCGTCTCGTCATTCATCAGGAAACCACGATCTCGCGGAACATTCCTGCATGCATATGGAACATCAAGTGGCAATGCCATGCCCACCGGCCGGGCGCATCGACGTCGACGAGAAAGCTGATGCGCTGGGCAGGCTGGACCTGGATGGTGTGCTTGCGCGCCTGAAACCTGCCATCGGCATTCTCCAGCTCGCTCCACATGCCATGCATGTGCATCGGGTGCGTCATCACTCGAGGCCGTCAACCGACCAGGTATAGCGTTCCATGTTGCCGGTGAGGTGCAACTCGATCTCGCGCTCGGCGCCGCGCGGATCCATCGGGCCGCCGACGGTCTTCAGGTCAGCGTAGGTCAGCGGTTGCCGGCCGGTGTTGCGTAGCCCGATGCCCGGGTCATCGAGATTCGTGCGGGGCATCTCCACGCGCATGTCGACACTGGGACCGAATTCGGTACGGGCATGGCGGACGCGCTGGCTGGGTTTTGCCAGCGGCGAAGGGCCTGCAGCGCCCTGCATGTCATGATTGCCGTGGCCCTGATGGCCTACGTGACCTTGATGCGAATCGCCTTTCTGTGCCTCGCCTGCGTGCCCGGCGTGAGTTCCGTGGCCCGCACCATGGGCACCGTGATCCATTTCACCCATCATGTCGCGCATGGTCAACCACTCAACCGGATCAGTTGACGGCACTTCCGCGCTCAGACCTTCCCGCGCCGCCAGCGTGCCGCGCGCGTAACCGCTGCGGTCCATCGACTGCGCGAAGATCGTGTACGCGTCGTCCGCAGGCGAAACGATGGCATCGAGCGTTTCTCCGGGACCGAAACGGAACTCGTCCACGGTCACCGGTTCGACGTCCTGCCCATCGTTCTGGACGACTTTCAGCTTCAGTCCCGGAATTCGAACGTCAAACAGCGAGTTGGCAGCGGCATTGATAAAGCGCAGGCGAACCTGCTCGCCGGGTTTGAACAAGCCCGTCCAGTTGCCGGCCGGCGCCGTGCCGTTCATCAGATAGGTATACGTGTAAGCGGACACGTCGGCCAGGTCGGTGGGGCTCATACGCATGTCGTTCCACATTCGCCGCTTCTGAACGGCAGCGTCGAATCCCATGTCGGAAATGTCGCTTAACAGCAGCGGCAGGGTCGGGTGGTTGAAATTGAAGTAGTCGGCATGAACCTTCAGTTTTCGGAACACCTGTTCCGGATCTTCATCGGTCCAGTCGGAGAGCACGATCACCTGGTCATTCATGGCAGAGGGGGCGGCATTGGCGCTGTCTACAATGATTGCGCCATACATTCCGGTCTGTTCCTGGTGACCCGAGTGAGAGTGATACCAGTAGGTCCCTGTCTGCTGCACCTTGAAGCGATAGGTAAAGGTCTCGCCGGGTGCGATGCCGGGAAAGCTGATGCCGGGAACGCCGTCCATTTCGAAAGGCAGGATGATGCCGTGCCAGTGTATGGACGTGGTTTCGCGCAGCCGGTTGGTGACTCGCAGTGTCACTGTATCGCCGGCACGCCATCGCAGTGTAGGTGCCGGGATGGATCCGTTGATCATGGTGGCGACACGGGGCTTGCCGGTAAAGTTGACCGGT
>LJTS01000024.1 GCA_001304425.1 Betaproteobacteria bacterium SG8_40 | reverse complement strand
CGATTTGATGAACAGCTTGCGGGCGCGTAAAAAATACTGCTAAAGCGCGTCGCATGACGAACCCGCTTAGCGCAAGCAAGCGGGTTTTTTTGTGCCCGGTCCCGATGTTCTCCGGTCCGGGGCGTGAAACCCGTTGTGGCGGGCTAATCACGGGATGCGCGCTGCCCGATGGAAAGGAAACAAATGACCGGTAACGAATACGAGCTGGAAACGCTTGCGGTGCGCGCAGGCATTGTGCGAAGTCAGTTCAACGAGCATTCGGAAGCGATGTATCTGACGTCGAGCTTTGTGTTCGACAACGCAGCGCAGGCGGCGCAGCGGTTCAGTGGCGAAGACGAGGGGATGGTCTATTCGCGCTACACCAATCCGACGGTGCGCATGCTGGAGACCCGGCTCGCTGCTCTGGAAGGTGCGGAGTACTGTGTATCGACGTCTTCGGGTATGTCGGCCATACTCACGCTGGCAATGAGTTTGCTGAAAGCCGGTGAGCACGTAATTGCTTCGAGAAGCCTCTTCGGCGCGACGGTGCAGCTTTTCAACAATGTGCTCGGGCGTTTCGGGGTCGAAACGACGTTCGTCGAGCCGGCACGCATGGACCAGTGGCGTGCTGCGGTGCGGCCGAACACCCGGCTGTTTTTCGTAGAAACCCCGTCGAATCCGTTGACCGAAATCGTTGATATAGGTGCGCTGGCCGAAGTTGCCCACGACGCCGGTGCCTTGCTCGCAGTCGACAATTGTTTTTGTACGCCCGCGTTGCAACGACCGATCGAACACGGCGCGGACCTGGTCATGCATTCGGCGACAAAATATCTGGACGGGCAGGGGCGCGTACTGGGCGGCGCGGTCCTGGGCCGGCGTGACGTTATCCAGGCACCAATGACCGGTTTCCTGCGAAGCGCCGGGCCCGCCCTTTCGCCGTTCAACGCTTGGGTGATACTGAAGGGACTGGAGACCCTCCGGTTGCGGATGCTCGCCCACTCTGAAAGTGCGCTGGAACTTGCGCAATGGCTGGAGCAGCATCCACGCGTGTCGCGTGTTTTCTATCCGGGGCTCAGCTCGCACCCGCAGCACGAGCTGGCGAAGCGTCAGCAATCGGCCGGTGGCGGTGTCGTGTCTTTCGAAGTCAAGGGCGGGCGCAAGGAGGCGTGGAAGGTGATCGATTCAACGAAAATGATCTCCATCACTGCCAACCTCGGCGATGCAAAAAGCACCATTACCCACCCGGCCAGCACGACGCACGGGAAGCTGGCTCCGCAAGTGCGCGAAGCGGCGGGGATTGGCGAGGGCTTGCTGCGGCTTGCCGTCGGCCTGGAGGCCGTTACCGACATTCGGGCCGATCTCGAACACGGACTGTCGCAAATCTGACGGCTTGTTGCCGGCATCGAGCCTGGCTGCGTGCAGTCGTGTTGTGCGGTCGTGTCAGGTAAGTGCGACGCTGCGGCAGCCGGCGCGTGTGCATTCCAGACAGGAACCGGCGCCGTACCAGTCGGCAAGTACGATGCGCTCGCATCTGTGTCCGTCAACAACATGCTCATGGACTGCCGGTCTGTGCGTGTGGCCGTGTATGAGGCGAGGATATGCGTGCTCGCGGAGCGCTGTCTCGACAGCGGGCAACGATACGTCCATGATGGTCATCGACTTCACTTTCTTCGCTTGTTCGCTTTCGGCACGTACGGTCCGCGCAAGTTCGATCCGCTCAGCGACCGGTTTGGCAAGAAATTCAGCCTGCCATTCGGGGTTTCTGACAACCTTGCGGAATTCCTGGTACCCGACATCGTCCGTGCACAGCGTATCGCCGTGCATCAACAGGGTTGGCGTCCCGTAAAGCGTAACCGTATAGGGATCGGGCAGCAGTTGCACACCTGCAGCTTTCGCGAACCGGGGGCCAATCAGGAAGTCGCGGTTGCCGTGCATGAAAAACACGGCAGTGCCGCCTTTACCGAGCCTGTCCAAGGCGCCAGCCACCTGCGCCGGCATCGGTGCCGCCAGCGTCTCGTCCCCGATCCAATACTCGAACAAGTCACCGAGGATGAAAAGCCGTTCTGCTTTCGGTGCCGTGTCGCGGAGAAACCTGAGCAGCGTTTCCGTACTCTCCGGCCGCTCATCGGCGAGGTGAAGGTCCGATATGAAGAGGCTCGCCGTCACGCCCGGGGCAGGCCCCCATGATCGGCGCGCGGCAAGCCTGAGGTCATGGCTTCAAATGCGCTGGGCGCTCTTGATGACGACATCTTCGAGCGGGACATCGCCGTGAAATCCTTTTGACCCGGTTTTGACGCCCTTGATCTGGTCAATAACGTCGCGGCCTTCGATGACCTTGCCGAAAACGCAGTAGCCGAAACCCTGTGGTGTGGGTGCGGAAAAATTCAGAAAATCGTTCTTGGCAACATTAATGAAGAACTGCGCGGTTGCCGAATCGACATCGGCCGTGCGCGCCATCGCGATCGTGTAAGCGTCGTTCTTCAAGCCATTGCCTGCTTCGTTGGAAATCGGGTCGCGGGTAGATTTTTGTTTCATCCCGGGCTCGAACCCGCCGCCCTGGATCATGAAGCCGTCGATGACCCTGTGAAAAACCGTTCCGTCATAGAACCCGCTGTCGACATACGCGAGAAAGTTCTCAACCGTTGCAGGCGCTTTCTCATCGTCGAGTTCGATGACAACGTCACCGCTGGACGTGGTTAACTTGACCTGCGTGCTCATTTTGCTTCTCCGACGATCGTGGCTTGTTCAATGATAACCGCATCGAGCGGCACGTCTTTGGGAAATGGCCCGCCGTTGCCGGTTGGTGCCGTCGCGATCCTGTTAACCACATCCATTCCCGTTATGACCCTGCCGAACACGGCGTAGCCATACCCGCGGCTTGTCGGTGAGCGGTAATCGAGGAATGCGTTATCCGCGACATTGATGAAAAATTGCGATGTCGCCGAGTGGGGATGGTTGGTACGCGCCATTGCGATGGTCCCGATTTCGTTCTTCAGCCCGTTGTCTGCTTCATTCGGGATCGGATCGCCGGTCTTCTTTTGTTCGTAGTCTTGCGAAAAGCCGCCGCCCTGGATCATGAATCCGCCGATCACCCTGTGAAAGATCGTGCCGTCATAGAAACCGTTATTCACGTATCCAAGAAAATTCGTCACCGTTTCAGGCGCTTTGTCGGGATAGACTTCAATGACGATGGCACCTTTGTTCGTCTTGAGTTCAACTTGCGGATTGGCTGCGTGAGCCGTGATGCACAAAGTCATCGCCCACAACGCAATAAAGAGTCGTTTCATTCCAGCCCCTTACGGAGTGATTGTCAAAAAAGAAAAGTCGGATGCACGAAGCGAGGCTCCGCTCTCCGCAGCTCAGGCAGCGCCTTCGTAGAGGATCTTCCAGCGATTGTCTTCGTGAATCCAGTACTGACGCTTTTGCATGATGTTAGCAAGGTTACTGCTTGCGTAGTCCTGTTGGAAGCTCACCACCGCCAGGGATGCATTCCCCGGGTAAAGAACAATCGACAGGTCCGAGATGCCGACCTTGATCCAGGATTTGGCTGCGTTGACGCGATGCTTCCTTGCAGACCATTGCTCGAAGTTGTTGCCGTCCGAAGTGAATCCGCTCGAATAGTGCCGCAAATAGGCCGACGTTTCACGGCTTTCCCAGTCAACGCGCCATTGTTCCAGTTGGCCGGCCAGTTCCTGCCGGGTCTTTCGAATATCCTGCTGGCGGCTCCATTCGATGCCATCGGTGATAATGACCGGTGTCGCCCCGGGGCGCACGTACCGGTCAAGCTCGGTCATGTCTTCGTTGGCCAGCACCACACAACCGTCACTTGCGCGCGGCGGCCGGCTATAGGTGTCGAAGGGAGTCCCATGCAACCAGATTCCGTAACCGTCCCGTCCCCGCAAACTGTCCCATTCGTTGGGATAGTTGATCGGGAACGCCCCCACGCCATAGAAATCCGTCAGCTGATCCGGCGTCAGTTTGCCCGTCACATGATAGACGCCGAGCGGCGTACGCTTGTCGCCTTCGCGCAGCTTGTCCGTGCCGTTCTTTCCGACCGACATGTAATAGTCGGCGACGTAGTGCAAACCTTCCTCGCTATTTTCGAAGACGAACAGCGTCGACATCGAGGAATCGAGCACGAGTGCGTATTTCTGCGTCTGCGGAAGCTCCAGAACGTATTTGGGCGCCAGCCCTGCCTGCGGCTTCATCGCGTAGCGGGCCAGGCGGGCCCGCGCCTCGGCGCGCAGTTCGGTTGCCACGTTTTCCCTGGTGGCGCCGGCGCCAACGGTTTCAATCGGACGGCTGCGCGCGAGCAGCAGATCGCCCTTGACGAGCTGCGCCAACCGGAAGTTTGGGCTGACCGTCAGCAGTGATTCGATCTGTTCCAGAGCGGATCCAATGCGGTTCTCGCTGACCTCGATGAGCGCCTTGACGAGCATTTCTTCCGGAACGGCG
Source organism: Betaproteobacteria bacterium SG8_40 (assembly GCA_001304425.1). Taxonomy (GTDB): domain Bacteria; phylum Pseudomonadota; class Gammaproteobacteria; order Burkholderiales; family Eutrophovitaceae; genus SG8-40. The sequence continues at coordinate 10,388 of LJTS01000024.1, read as the reverse complement.
AGCTGTCGCTGTATCGTTTCGCGGCTGGGGAAAAAGTCGATTGCCCAGACATATGACGAGGCCGCGAGCATCATTGCGACCACTGCCTGCAGCAGGTGCTGGCGTGAGCCGGCCTGCGCGTCGGCGTAACGTGGACCGTGTGTTGACGGCATCAGTTTTCGAACACTTCCTTGACGATCAGCCAGCGGCCATCCGATTTGCCCAGCGTCAGCGTCTTGTAGCCTTTTGAGTCAATGGTGTCGGACTGATAGTGCTGGAGGAAACGGACATTGGCGCTGTCCTCGCCCGAGAACGATACCACTGGCTCATCAATCGCCACCATGATGAATTTGGGCCGCGTGAGGCGGGCACGGCGTTGTTGTTCCCACTCGCTGCGGCTTTGCCGCCCGGTCATGAAATCCGCTGCGTAGTGGGACAGATAAGCGTCAACGTCCTGGTCCGACCAGGCTTTGGCCCAGTTGCCGACAGCGGCGATGACGGCTGGTCTTTGGCTCATTTGCGGCTGCGCGGGCGGCGTAGCAGGCTTTGCGGGCGGCGCCGCGGCAACCGCCGGCGCGGGCTTCTCAGGGGCAGGCTTCTCAGGGGTGGGCTTCCCGGAGACAGGTGCTGCAGCAGCCGGCGGCTCGCTCGGTGCGGCTGCCGCTGGAACGTTCTCGAGGGGGGCGGCGGCGGTGAACAACTCCCCGATCAGCGACAATTTCGTTTGCGCTGTCTTGTTGCCGCGATCCAGGCTTAGCGCCTTGTCGTAGGCTTCGCTGGCCATCTTCGCGTAGACGTCACCGAGATTTTCGTGGGCGACCGCATAGCTGGGGTGGGTGCGAATCGCCATCTCGAGGGACTCGCGCGCCTTGTCGTACTGCCCCTCGCCAGCGTACAAGACGGCGAGATTGTTGTACGGTTCGGGCAGTTCGGGGTAGTCGCTGGTGAGCGAGGTGAATACGTCAATGGCACCTTTGGTATTTCCTTGCTCGGTGAGAATGAGGCCCTTGAGAAAGCGCGAACGGGCGTCGTTGGCGTTGGCGGCGATGGCGGCATCGACTTTTTTCAGTGCCGCTGCAGTCTTGCCCTGTTTGTGCAAGCGCACTGCGTCATCATAATCGTCGGCCAGAACCGGCGAGCACATGACGAGAAGCAGCATGATCACCGCGCCAAGAGGAGAATAACGATATCTGGTCATCTGTTATACTTCGCGTCAACTAAAGGCGCTAGGTTATTGTAAATAATGGCATATTCTACCAATAACGCTGGCCTGGCGGCAATCTCGAGAATTGCGCCTTACGGCCCTTGCATTGCGATTACCCCTGAATTCTGATTGCCGGAGCATATATCGAGCCTCGGCTCGCTTACCCGAGTAGCGTCTCATGCTGACTATTTACAATTCCCTCACCCGCAGCAAGCAGCCCTTCGTTCCGATCACGCCCGGCGAAGTCGGAATGTACGTGTGTGGCATGACGGTATACGACTTTTGCCATTTGGGCCATGCGCGGGTGCTGGTCGTGTTCGACGTCGTCAGGCGCTGGCTACAGAGCCGCGGCTACAAGGTGAAGTATGTACGAAATATCACGGACATTGACGACAAAATCATCAAGCGCGCGCACGAAAACGGCGAAACGGTCGCGCAGCTGACGGAGCGCTTCATTGCAGCGATGCAGGAAGATGCCCGCGCGCTCGGTGTCGGCGACCCGGATTACGAGCCGCGGGCAACGCAGACGATCCCGCAGATGCTTGGCCTTATCGGCGCGCTGGTGGACAAGGGCCTGGCATATCGTGCCGATAACGGTGACGTGTACTACTCGGTTCGCAAGTTCGATGGTTACGGCAAGTTGTCGGGGAAATCGCTCGAGCAGCTGCGCGCCGGCGAGCGTGTAGACGTCGACCTCAACAAACAGGACGCACTGGATTTCGTGCTGTGGAAAGCGGCCAAACCGGGTGAGCCTGCCTGGGATTCACCCTGGGGAAAGGGGCGTCCGGGCTGGCACATCGAGTGTTCGGCGATGAGCGAGCACTATCTGAGCGCGCATTTCGACATCCATGGCGGTGGTCAGGACCTTCAGTTTCCCCATCACGAGAACGAAATTGCCCAGTCGGAAGGCGCTCATGGCCATACTTTCGTCAATTACTGGATGCATAACGGCTTCGTCCGCGTGGACAGCGAAAAGATGTCCAAATCGCTGGGCAATTTTTTCACCGTTCGAGAGATACTCGACAAATACGATCCCGAAGTGGTGCGGTTCTTCATTTTGCGCGCGCACTATCGCAGCCCGCTCAACTATTCAGACCAGCATCTCGATGACGCGCGCCAGGGTTTGACCCGGCTGTACACCGCGCTGCGTGGAATCAAGGCGCGCGACGTCGGTTCAATCGACTGGAACGAGGGCTACGCGAAGCGCTTCGGCGAGGCGATGGACGACGATTTCAATACGCCGGAGGCTGTTTCGGTACTGTTCGAGCTAGCCAATGAAGTCAATCGTTCGCAATCCAAAGAGCATGCTGGCCTGTTGCGCGCGCTCGCTGCCATTGTCGGTTTGCTCGGGCGCGACCCCGAGGCGTTTCTACAGGCTGGTGCCGACCAAGGGATAAGCGCCGAAGCGATCGAGAAGGATATCGAGGCGAGAAATGCCGCCCGCAAGGCGCGGGATTTTGGCGAGGCCGATCGCATTCGGGACGCGTTGCTTGAGCAAGGCGTAACACTGGAAGACGGCCCCGGCGGTACGACCTGGCGGCGTACCTGATGCGATCCGCGCTGCGTGGATGCGGATCGCAAAAAATGCGGCGCTTGTCAGGTTTCGAAGAAATCCTTCACCTTGTCCATCCAGGACTTGGCCCTCGGGTTGTGCTGTGAAGCATTGCTCTGATTGATTTCTTCCAACTCGGCGAGCAACTCTTTCTGGCGGGCGGTGAGGTTGACCGGCGTCTCGACCACAACATGGCACATCAAATCGCCCATCACCGAGCTGCGCACGCCCTTGATGCCTTTTCCGCGCAAGCGAAATACCTTGCCCGACTGTGTTTCTGCCGGGATCTTGATCTTGGCATAGCCATCGAGCGTTGGAATCTCGATCTCGCCACCCAGCGCCGCTCTGGAAAAGCTGATCGGCATTTCGCAATGCAGGTTGTTGCCTTCCCTGGTAAATACGTCGTGAGGGCGGATATGGATAACGACATACAGATCGCCGCTTGGCCCGCTGTTTACGCCGGCTTCGCCTTCACCTGACAGGCGGATGCGGTCCCCTTCGTCGACGCCCGCTGGAATCTTTACCGACAGTGTTTTCTGGCGTTTGATTCGCCCCTGCCCGCTGCACGATGTGCACGGATCCTGCACGACCTTGCCGCTGCCGTGGCATTTAGGGCAGGTCTGCGCGATCGAGAAGAATCCCTGGGTCATGCGCACCTGACCGTGGCCATTGCAGGTCGGACAGGAGACCGGCTCGGTCCCCGGCTTCGCCCCTGAACCATGACAGTTGTCGCACTCTTCCATCGTCGGGATGCGAATGCGGGTTTCGGAACCCCGCGCCGCTTCTTCGAGCGAGATCTCGAGGTTGTAACGCAAATCCGCGCCGCGATAGACGTTCGAGCGCGAACGGCCTCCGCCTCCGCCGAAAATGTCCCCGAAAATATCCCCAAATGCGTCGGCGAAACCGCCAAAGCCGGCACCGCCGCCACCCATGCCCGCGGAAGGATCGACGCCGGCATGGCCATACTGGTCGTAGGCCGCTCGCTTGTCCGGTTCGGACAGAACCTCGTAGGCTTCTTTCGCTTCCTTGAATTGCTCCTCGGCCTTGGCGTTATCCGGGTTGCGGTCTGGGTGGTATTTCATCGCCAGCCGACGATAGGCTTTCTTGATATCGGCTTCGGAGGCGTCCCGGTTGATGCCGAGAACTTCGTAGTAGTCGCGTTTGGCCATTTTCTGAACGGGTGTGCGTCACCGGCGAACCACGCCAAATGCCGCCAGGAGCAACTTCCCTGGCGGCAGCGGCGCTGTTCGCGTTTGACTGATTGGAACGTCTAAAGCTATCAGGCTGACTTCTTGTTGTCCTTTACTTCCTCGAACTCGGCATCAACGACGTCAGCATCGGCATCCGCCGCCTGTTGCGCGCCTTTAGCCCCGGCAGCTGCATCCGCCGATGCCCCTTCGGCGCCCGCTTGCTGGGATTGCGCGTACATTTTCTCGGCGATTTTCTGCGAGGCAGTCGCCAGGGCTTGCGACTTGGCTTCGATTTCATCCTTGTCGTTACCCTTGAGCGCGTCTTCGGCGTCTTTCAATGCCTCTTCGATCTTGCCTTTTTCCTCTTCGCTCACCTGGTCGCCATGCTCCGACAGCGTCTTTCTGACAGTGTGCACCAGCGCATCACACTGGTTCCGTGCTTCGACCAGTTCGCGTGCCTTGCGGTCGTCTTCGGCGTGCGCTTCGGCGTCCTTGACCATCTTCTGGACTTCTTCCTCGGACAGGCCCGAGTTCGCCTTGATGGTGATCTTGTTTTCCTTGCCGGTGGCCTTGTCCTTGGCCGAAACATGCAGGATACCGTTGGCGTCGATGTCGAACATCACCTCGATTTGCGGCATGCCGCGCGGCGAAGGCGGAATGTCGGCCAGGTTGAACTGGCCCAGTGACTTGTTGTCACGCGACATCTCGCGCTCACCCTGCAGCACGTGGATGGTGACCGCCGTCTGATTGTCCTCGGCCGTGGAGAACACCTGTTGCGCCTTGGTCGGAATGGTCGTGTTCTTCTGGATCAATTTGGTCATGACGCCACCCAGTGTTTCGATGCCGAGCGACAGCGGCGTCACGTCGAGCAGAAGCACGTCCTTGACATCGCCTTGCAACACACCGGCCTGAATGGTCGCGCCTACGGCTACCGCTTCGTCAGGGTTGACGTCCTTGCGCGGGTCCTTGCCGAAGAACTCCTTGACGACTTCCTGCACCTTGGGCATGCGGGTCATGCCGCCGACCAGAATGATGTCGTCGATTTCGGAAACCTTGATGCCGGCATCCTTGATCGCGGTACGGCACGGCTCGATGGTGCGCTTCACCAGGTCTTCGACCAGGCTCTCGAGCTTGGCGCGCGTGATCTTGATCGCCAGGTGTTTCGGTCCTGACGCGTCGGCCGTGATATAGGGCAGATTGACTTCCGTCTGCTGGCTGGAGGAAAGCTCGATCTTGGCTTTCTCGGCGGCCTCCTTGAGCCGCTGCAGCGCAAGCACGTCGGACCTGAGGTCTATGCCCTGGTCTTTCTTGAACTCGTTCGCGAGGTATTCGATCAGCCGCTGGTCGAAGTCTTCGCCGCCAAGGAAAGTGTCCCCATTGGTCGACAGCACCTCGAATTGGTGCTCGCCTTCTACTTCGGCGATCTCGATGATCGAGATGTCGAAAGTGCCGCCACCAAGGTCGTACACGGCGACTTTGCGATCGCCCTGCTTCTTGTCCATTCCAAACGCCAGCGCTGCGGCGGTCGGTTCGTTGATGATCCGCTTGACGTCGAGACCGGCGATGCGCCCCGCGTCCTTGGTTGCCTGGCGTTGCGAGTCATTGAAGTAGGCCGGCACGGTAATGACGGCCTCGGTGACCGGCTCGCCCAGATAGTCTTCGGCCGTTTTCTTCATTTTCATCAGCACTTGCGCGGATACTTCCGGCGGCGCGCTTTGCTTGCCGCGCACTTCCACCCACGCATCGCCGTTCTTGGCCGAAACGATGGCAAACGGCGAGTGCTCGATCGCCTTCTGCACCTCGGCGTCCTTGAAGCGGCGGCCGATAAGCCGCTTGATTGCGAACAACGTGTTTTTCGGGTTGGTCACCGCCTGGCGTTTTGCCGGTGCGCCAACCAGCACTTCGCCGTCTTCCGTATAGGCGACGATCGATGGCGTCGTGCGAGCGCCTTCGGCGTTTTCGATAACTTTAGCCTGGCCGCTTTCCATCACTGCTACGCAGGAGTTGGTGGTGCCGAGGTCAATTCCGATAACTTTTCCCATGATTTGTCCTTTTGGTCCTCAATCCGAAATGTGTCGTTGCCAATTTAAGTCAGGGTGCAGCCGTTCTTTTTCAAGTCTCTTTGGGCTTGGCGACGCTGACCAGGGCCGGTCTCACCAGGCGTTCGTTCAACTCATAGCCTTTCTGGAACACGCTGACGATGCTGTTTACCGGGGCATCGGATTCGACGGTGTTCATCGCCTGGTGCTTGTGAGGATCGAGCATTTCCCCCAACGGGTTGATTTCCTTGATGTTTGCCTTCTCAAATGCGGTGGCGAGCTGTTTCAACGTGAGCTCTACGCCGCTTTTCAGCGATTCGAGCGTCAGGTTCGGGCTCGCCAGGGCGGCTTCCAGGCTGTCGCGTACCGGCAATAGTTCTTGCGCAAAACCTTCCAGCGCGAATTTATGGGCGTTGGCGACGTCGATCTGCGCGCGCTTGCGCATGTTCTCCGTCTCGGCCTTGGCCCTTAGCCAGGCGTCGTGATGTTCCTGTGCGGCCAGTTCCGCTGCCTTGAGGAGTTCTTCTGGGCCCGGCATCACATCGGGCGCGGTTTGTCCGCTGGTTCCTTGTCCGGACCCTGCGCCGGCAACGTCATCGATTGGCGTCCGGCCTTCGGCGTCCGGGTTTCCCCTGCCCGGATCATTCGGGTCCGGGGTTTTCGAATCGATGTTCCGATCCTGTTCCTGCATGAAGTCCTCCAATGCTTTTCGAATTGTTTCTAATTGGGGCTGTTCATCGGATTTCAAGGCTTTGTTTGCGGCAAGGCCGGCTTTTATCGGAAATCATCGTTCCGGCCGCTTATACTCAGGTTATGTCGGGGTGCCGGGTGTGCCCGTCTAGCCGGCGCCACCCAGAGTCTAGTGAGAGCGAAATGAAAGCACGGATGATTTTTCTCGTTTTTTTGCTGGCCGTTAGCGCCGGAGCCGCACACGCCGACCCGGCGGCCCGGATTGGTGCCAGTTATTACTACATCGAAGGCAACTCGGCGCTGGTGCTGACCGCGCAGATGGAAAACAAGGGGCCAACGGGCCCGGACGGACGCCACCACCCGGCACTTACCAAATGGGACGTTCAGTGGCGGTTCCGGCACAACATGCTGGGCGGGGTCTGCAAAATGGAGAAGGTTTCGGTAATGGTCGGCGTGACCACGGTTCGGCCGCGCTGGCGCGGCGAGAAAGAAGGTGCCGCGCAGTTGCGCAAGCGCTGGGGTGAACTGGTGAAAGCAGTCGATCGCAACGTGGAATTCCACAAGCAGCAGGCGCTCGAGGCGGGCCGCAAAATCGAAGCGGCGCTGAATAGCCTTGAACCGACCGGGGATTGCGACGCACTGACCGTCGCCGCCAACCAGGCCGCAACGGTGATTCGCGAGGAATACGAGGCGGTGAGCCGCAATTACAACGACCGGACTGACTACGGTCGGAAGGACGGTCTGAGCCTGATCTGATCGTCTCGATCAGCCGTGCCGCCCGGCTTCTTCCCTGCGCACCGGAAAGCGCTCTGATGGTGCCGCAGTGCCAACCCTATTTGCCCGCGCCCAGTTTTCTGGCCCGCTCCGCGCTCAGTTGAGCGTCGCGCTCCGCTTTGCCCCGGTCATAGTCACTGCTCGCCCAGCCGTGCAGATTGTCTGCGACGATGCGCGCCATTGCCTGTATCCATTCGTGCCGCTCGTTCAGACACGGAATGTAGTGAAATGCCCGGCCTCCGGCCTTCAGAAAAACCGCCTTGTTCTCCATTGCGATTTCCTCGAGAGTCTCGAGGCAATCGGCTACGAATCCAGGGCAAAAAACATCGATGCGTCCGGTCTTCGACTTGCCAAGCCGTTTCATCGTATCGATCGTGTATGGCTTGAGCCACTCGGCGCGCCCGAATCGTGACTGAAACGTGGTGATTACCATGCCCGGATCGATGCCCAGTTCCTGCGTCAGCAATCTGGAGGTCTTGTGGCACTCGCAGTGATACGGGTCGCCTTTGTCCAAACTGAACTTCGGCAATCCGTGGAATGACAGAACCAGCTTGTCCGGTTTGCCGTTTTCCGCCCAGTGCTTGTTGACCTGGGTCGCGAGTGCCGAGATGTACGCGGGATGATCGTGAAAATGCTTGATGATGCGTATGGCCGGCACGTTGCGCATCTTGCCCACGGCTGCGAACACGGCGTCGTACACGCTGGCCGTGGTGCTCGCCGCGTACTGCGGATAGAGCGGTAGCACCAGAATGCGGTCACAACCGGCAGCGCGCAGTTCCGTCATCGCGCTTTCAATTGAAGGTGAGCCGTACCGCATAGCCCACGCCACCGTGTGCGGGCTCTTGATCCGGTCACCCAGGTAACCCTTAAGCAGCAGTGCCTGCTTTTCGGTGTGCACACGCAACGGCGACCCTTCGCCGGTCCAGATCGAGGCATATTTCTCAGCCGACTTCCTGGGCCGGGTGTTGAGGATGATGCCGTTGAGTATCAGCCACCACACCGGCCGCGGGATTTCCACGACGCGCGGGTCGGACAGGAATTCCTTCAGGTAGCGGCGAACGGCTTTCGCCGTGGCCGAAGCCGGAGTGCCGAGGTTGACCAGCAACACTCCCGTGCGCGCGAGGCTGCCGTGTTCGTATTCAGGTTCGGTAGCGTATGCCATGTGCCATGTGCCATGTGCCCGGCCCGGATGCGGCCGGCCGGGGTCAGAGTGTCAGTTCCCACCGGGGCTGGTCAGTGTTGCGACAACGCACCCGATAGCAGCTTGGCTGTGATGTCGACAATCGGGATCACGCGCTCGTACGCCATGCGTGTCGGCCCGATCACGCCCACTGTACCAACGACCTGCCCGTCGACTTCATAGGGCGCGGTAACGACGCTGCATTCATCCAGTGGCACGAGTCCCGATTCGCCGCCAATAAAAATCTGCACGCCATGAGCCCGGCCGCTGATGTCGAGTAATTGCAGAATCCCCGTCTTCTGCTCGAACATGTCGAACAGGCGCCGCAAGCTTTGCATGTTCGACGACAGGTCCTGAATATGCAGAAGATTGTTTTCGCCCGACAGAACGTAACCTTCGCCGGTTTCGTTTGCCGCCTCCTTGCCGGCATCCACCGCCAGCGTCATCAGTTCCGACATGCTCTCGCGCAATTGCTCGAGTTCTTCGTGCAGGCGCGCCTTGATCTCGTCGAACGTAAGGCCGGTGTAGTGGCGATTCAGGAAGTTGCCCGCCTCGACCAGTTCCGAGGCGCTGTAGGCGCGGTCTGCCTGGAGAATGCGGTTCTGGACGTCGCCGTCGGGAGTGACGATGATCAGCAAGAGGCGCTTTTCCGACAGGCCGACAAATTCGATGTGGCGGAACGCCATGCCGGTCCGCTGGGGCGCCTTGACTACCCCGGCAAAGCTGGTCAGGTCGGACAGCACATGCGAGGCGGTCGTAACCAGTTTGCGCGTGCTGTCTGGCTGTAGCTGGCCTTCGAGCTGGTGCACCTCGACCGAGTCGAGGGGCTTGACCGTCAGCAAGGTGTCGACAAAGAAGCGGTACCCTCGCGGCGTTGGTACTCGGCCAGCCGATGTATGCGGGCTGGCGATGTATCCCATTTCCTCCAGGTCTGCCATGTCAGAGATATGACGCTCGATCAGGGACTTAAGGAGTATCCTTGCTCGTTCACTCAGCATGATGGCTATTCTACAAAGCTTTTGTGCGATTCTGTGTTCCCGCCGGTTTCATCGCGGGTGTCATTTGCGAAGTATGCTTTAATTTCACGGAAATGAGTTTATTCAAATCTGTTGCGCTGATCGGCAAGTACAAGAGCCCGGAAATCGCGGAGCCGTTGCTCAAGCTTGCGAGCTTTCTCGCGCAACGGGGCGTTTCCGTCAAGCTCGACACGCTGACCGCCGAGCATATCGGCCACAACGACCACGCGGTCGCCAGTCTCGACGAAATCGGCGCCACCTGTGAACTCGCGGTTGTCATCGGCGGGGATGGCACGATGTTGAATATCGCCCGCACATTTGCGCCCTACGATGTCGCTCTGGTAGGCGTTAACCAGGGGAGACTCGGTTTCCTGACCGATTTGTCAATGGAGACCATGACCGAGAGCATCGGCTCCATCCTGGATGGTGATTTCGTCACCGAGTCGCGGATGTTGCTCGAGTCGGAGGTCGTCCTCGACGACAAGCCTGGAAGCAAGGTGCTGGCGTTCAATGATGTGTCCATCAACAAGGGCGCCGACGGCAGCCTGATCGAAATCGAAGTACACATCGACGGGCGTTTCGTCTACAACCTGCGTTCCGACGGTTTGATCGTGGCCAGCCCGACGGGGTCCACGGCCTACGCTTTGTCCTCGGGCGGCCCCATTCTTCACCCTGGACTGAACTGCATTGCTCTGGTGCCGGTCAGCCCGCATACGCTGTCCAATCGGCCTATCGTCGTTGGCGGCGATTCCGCAATCGAGATC
>LJTS01000023.1 GCA_001304425.1 Betaproteobacteria bacterium SG8_40 | reverse complement strand
TCAAACGGCGAGCTGCGCTTCTCGGAACGGCTTCGATACGGCCATGACGGCGTCACGCAATATGAACCACTGACTGCCTCCGCCCGCCGGCAACCACGCTACGCCGGCGCGGCGCATTCAGAGCCTGGGGGTCGCCTTGTGTGCGAACATTTTCTCACGCGTTTCCTGGCACGGGAGACACCGCCTTGCGGTCGGATAAGCCAGCATGCGCTCGAAACCGATATTCGTTTCGCAATCGGCACAAATCCCGAAATTCCCCTCCGCCAGGCGCTGTCTTGCCGCTTCGACATCGCGAAGCCCTTGTACGTGCCGGTCGATCAGTTCCACATTCAGATCCACCAGGGCGTCCGCAACCGAAATATCGCCGCTGTCTGCCGGCACACGGCCCAACAGTTCGGCTATTTGGGTGTTTCCACTGGCATCCTGCTCATTGCGGATATCTTCCAGCAGCCCTTCATAGACCCGCTTGAGTTCCTTTGTGATTCTGGATAGCTGCTCCTGGGTGAGTGCCACGTCTGTTGCCTCCCGTCATCGTTACGTCTTGCCCTTGGCTATTTTCGGCACAAGGGATCGGCCGGGGCTTGATCTTGCGCAAACGAGCGGTCAGCGAAATCCGCATCATTGCATTTCGCCGGAAAAACGGCGTTTGCTTGCTTTCTCCAAACGTTTTCAATTTGTGATGAGCGACGACAAATCCGGGGCCCGGGTGTTAATTCCCGCCGGACCGGTTTCCCTTGAAGGCATGCTGCATGTTCCTGTGGCGGCTGCCGGTGTCGTGATCTTCTCCCACGGGAGCGGATCGGGTCGCCTGTCGCCGCGCAACCGGTATGTCGCCGCGCAGCTGCGGGCAGCCGGCCTGGGCACGCTGCTGCTGGATCTGCTCACCGAAGACGAAGATCGCGACTATCAGATGCGCTTCGACATCGACTTGCTCACACAACGCCTGGAATACGCAGTGCGGTTTGTCCGTAACGACGCCGCGACGGAAGCAGCACAAGTCGGCTTGTTCGGCGCGAGCACCGGCGCTGCTTCTGCGTTGCGCGTTGCCGCTGCAATGCCGGACAGTGTTCGGGCGGTGGTTTCACGCGGCGGGCGCCCGGATCTCACCGGTACCGGGGCTCTGGGCCAGGTGCGCGCACCAACCTTGTTGATCGTCGGCGGGCTGGATACTGACGTCATCGAGCTCAACAGGTCGGCACAGACCAGGCTCGTAAACTGCAAGTCCGAGTTACACATCGTTCCCGGCGCATCTCATCTTTTCGAGGAACGGGGCACACTCGAAGAGGTCGCGCGCCTGTCCGGGGAGTGGTTCGTGCATTACCTTTCGCCGACTGCTGGCGCCAGCGACTGAACGCGCACCTGAGGGCAACCACAGGGACCTCGAACCAATACTGATCGCGCAACGCCGGCACGGCATCATGAAGGCTTCGGATCCGCGCACGGGAATCGTCCCTCGTCGGCCGGGCCGTCTTGGAATCGTGTTGCCGGACGTGTAACCTCGGGCGCTTCTGCGGTGCCGGCCCGAGTCTTGCCCGCATTGCATCCAACGCGACACGTCGCTTGATCTCATTGCCATCAACGATGCTGCAAACCGTATTTTCTGTTTCGGCCCTGTTTCTCAGTCTGGTGTTGCTGACCGGCGGCAGCACCATGCTCGGCACCCTCGTGGGCCTGCGCCTGGAGCTTGAGGGATATTCCGCCGCGCGCACCGGGTTGATCCTCTCGTTTCACGCGGTCGGCTTTGTGCTCGGCAGCATCTACGGTGTGCGCATTATCCGGCGCGTTGGTCAAATCCGCGCGTTCGCTGTATTTGGCGCACTTGCCTGTGCCGCCATCCTGACACACCCGATGTACGTGCACACCGACCTGTGGATCGTGCTCCGGCTGATTGTCGGTTTCTGCGTTGCCGGCTTGTTACTGATCGTTGAAAGCTGGGTCAACGGTGTCGCCACGGCGCAGACCCGCGGCACGCTGTTGGGGATATACCTGGTGCTGTTCTACCTCGCCTCCTCTGGCGGGCAACTCATCATCGGCCTGGGCGACCCAGCCCAGTTCCACCTGTTCAGCGTTGCGGCGATTCTGGTAGCGCTTTCGCTGGTGCCCCTTTCGCTCACGCGTTCGGTCGCACCGCAACTGCCCGAAGCCACGCAAGTGCCGGTTCGCACTGTCGCGAACAAGGCGCCCCTGGCCGTGATGGGGGCGTTTCTCAGCGGCATCTTGCTCAGCGCCTTCAACTCGATCGGGCCGATTTACGCGAGCCGGATCGGGCTCGACACCCAGCAGTTGTCGCTGTTCATGAGCGTTGCGGTCCTGAGCGCGATGGTGTTCCAGTTTCCGGTGGGAAGGTTGTCAGACTACGTGCCACGTAATCGTGTCGTGCTGGGCCTGGCTGCAACAGGCACGGCAGCCGCGGTCGCAACCGCGCTCTGGGGAGAAGCATCGCTTTGGCTGTTGTTTGCGTCGGCTGCGCTCTACGTCGGCTGCGCCGCCAGCGTGTATCCGGTGAGCCTGGCTCTGGCGCACGACCAGATGCAGCATGGAGAAATCGTCGGAACCAACGCAACGCTCCTGATCGGCTTCGGAGTCGGAACGATCGGCGGGCCGATAGGCGCCTCATTGTCAATCTGGCTGCTCGGGCCATCCGGTTTGTTCATTTTCGCCGCCTTCGTCATGGGTGCACTGGGCATCATCGCGGCGTACAACTGGACGGCGCAAAAACAGGTTCCGGTTGCACAACAGGAACAATTCGTCGCGGTCACGCCGGTATCAACTTCGGCACTCATGGAACTCGACCCTCGCGACGAAACCTACGAGGCGCGCGAGGAGGCGGCGCAGGAACATCTGTCACAACGCGCCACCGATACGCCACCGGGAGCCACGCCTTGAGCAGGCTTCAGGACGACGGTTTCCTTCTTGCCCCGGCCCGCAGATTGAGCCAGCTTCCGGCAAACACGATGACCGCTCCAACGAAGACCCAGAACTCGAGCGGCTCGTTGTAGACGATGTAGCCGATCACGGCAATGAACGGCAGGCGCAGAAAATCGATCGGCATCACGACCGAGGCGTCTTCCAGCATGAAAGCGCGCGTCAGGCAATAGTGCGCGGAAAGCGCAGCGGCCCCGACACCAATCACCCAGGGCCACGCGGACAACGACGGCCAGGTCCAGCCGCGCAAGGCCGGCAGCAGTGCCAAAGGCAACTGTACCGCTGTGGTATAGAACAGGATCGCCATCGGCGCGTCGGTCCCGGACAATCGTTTGGTGAGCGTGTGCGCGAACGCGTAGGCAAAGGCGGCGGCAAGCACCGCCACCGCAGCCGGACTGACAGCGGCGAATCCGGGCCGCAACATGACCAGCACGCCCACGAAGCCAATGGCAATCGCCAGCGACCGCTGCCAGCCGATGCGCTCGCCGAGGATCAACGACGCAAACAGGGCGGTCCAGATCGGCATGGTGAATTCGATTGCGAACACCTCGGCAAGCGGAATGGCTGCGATGCCGTAGAACCAGCCATACTGCCCGCCGTAATGGGTCACGTTTCGCAGCAGATGGATTCCGAAGTGACGGGTCTTCAGCTGCCACCAGCCGGTGCGGCTGAGCAACACAACCATGAGAAAGAACCCGGCAAGGCTGCGGAAAAACAGAATCTGGAACGTGGTGAGTTCTGCCGAGAGCTCGCGGCCGGCAATGGCCATCGTCGAAAACGAAACGATGGCGCCGAGCATCCACAAGGTGGCGTGCACGATCGGCGTGCCGGCGGCAACCCCCATTGTCCGTTCAGGTCCGGTCAAGCCTAGATTCTGACAACCATTTCTTCATCACAATGGATAGCCGATCGTCAGGTATGTAGTGCTCTGACCAAGACTCGAGTATCCAAAGCCGATGAAAATCGCTCCGAGAATCGTATCCGCACCCCAGAAAACCGCGCCGCTCGTCGTCCAGTCCCAGGGATCTTTCATCAACGGGTCGTTAATGCGCCCGGCTTCGGCGGAAAAACCTGCATAAATGCCGCGGCCAAGCTGCGAAGGCATATCGCCGATGCTGCGGTAAAACTCAACGACGGCGAGGTTGTATTTGTCACCGGAGAGCTGGTCCAGGAACAGGCCGGAAAGCCGCCCCGGCCCACCCAGGACAAACTGATCGTATATCGGGACATCGCCGCTTAACTCTTCACCCCATTCGATGCGCCCGGCCAATGTATTCTTGCCGAAACTCTTCACCGCTCTCAGCGTCAACCGGGCAAAGCTGAAATTTTCATCGGAACCCCAGGTTTCGTCCGCCCCGCGGGCATGGAATTCCGCGAACCACCCTGACCGGGGAAAGTTCACACTATCGAGAAAATCCGCGATACCCGCCAGTCTCAACCCGACTTCGGTGATTTCCTCTTCGGGTATCAGCGGGGTGATGAGGCCAAATTCAGGTTGCGATTTGGTGTCCTTGATGTACGTACCCACTCGCAATTCGCCCTCGGTGCCGGTGAGACCGATATCCAGGCCGCCCAAAATCGAGTTGACACGTAGCTCGCCGAGCCGCAGTTCCTCGCTGTAGACCTGGAAGGAGGTGCGCTGTACTCCGGCGTAAGGGGCGACAAAGGCACCGTCACGCACCTGCAGCGGCTGCAGGAACTCGGTGAAGAGCAATGAGTCGTAGCCGATCTGCCCGTCAACACGCCATTCGGCACCGAGCGAATTGACCCAGGTCCGTCGATAACTGGCGGCGAGATTGGCCTGCGTCGGACTGTCGAAATCAGTGCGCGTATCCAGTCCGAATTTCAGATAGCCCGGCCCCCATGGTTTGGCTTTGGCATCGATCAGCGCCGTATAGCCGGCGTCGTCGTCGGCGAGCACGGAATAGCCAAGATAGGAGAAATCGCCGCGCCCATACAATCGGGCCAGATCGTCATGCAGTTCGTCATAGGAAAAATCCGCACCGGGTTTTACCTTGAGATCGCGTCCGACTGCATCGGTACCGAATCGCTCACTCTCGATAATCTCGATACGGGAAATCACCGGCGCCGCCTGGTGACGGTCCTCCCGCTGCGCCAGCCACGCGGCGTATCCCTCTTCATCGAGGGACAACCTTGAAAGTAATTGCGCCTTGTCCTGCGCAGCCCGAAGGCCGCGCTCGATAATCGGTTCGGCGGCCTCGAAATCGTTGGATGAATAACCTGCCAGATCCGGCTCGATGAGAACATCGTTGTCAGTCAGTTCCGCGAGAGAGCGCTCTACGTTCTGTTCGGTGAGCAGATTCATCGATTGCCCGGCTACGCTGATGACGCTGCCGAGTTCTCCGATTGACTTCAATGGCGTACCAAGGTTGACTGCAATGATGACGTCACCGCACAGGGAACGTCCGATATCGACCGGCAGATTGCGCACCAGGCCGCCATCGACATACGACCGACCATCAATCTCGATGGGCGCAAGCACCGCCGGCAACGACATGCTTGCCCGCATGACCTTGGGCAGATCCCCCTCGTCGAAGACCTTCATGGCGCCGGTTTCAAGGTCGGTTGCAACCGCCCGATACGGCGTCGGCAAGTCATCGAATCTGAGGTCGGAAACCGATGCACCCGGGCCGACCAGTTCCCGCAAAAACAGTTCGAACTTGTACCCTGCCGACGCGCCTTGCGGAAGCTGCACTCTGCCGTCATTGAAGCCTAAAGTGATTTCGAACAGCGGTTTGTAATCGTCGCGCTTGAGACGCTGGGGAATCTGCGAACGGGGGGGCGCATCAACGAACAGGTCGCCGATATCAGTGCTCTCAACGATCATGCGCATGCGCCCGGCCGGCACGCCAGCAGCGTAGGTACCGCCGACAAGCGCGCCCATGCTGGTGCCGACGACACAGTCCACGGGCACACGCAGGCGCTCGAGCACCTGGAGTACGCCAACATGCGCCAGGCCGCGAGCACCGCCCCCGGACAGAACCAGGGCGATCCGTGGTCGATGGTCGGCCCGGGTTTGAGTATCCACCCCGGCCGCAGCCGCGCCGAACAGTCCGGGCACGAGCAGGCTGGTGAGAAAAAAGCTCACAACGGCGCCAACTGGCGCCTTGCGATGCAGTCGACTCTTCCTTGTCATTGGCCGATACTTTAACCTGTTGTCGGGTCGCATGGCTGTGGGCAACGAGGTGCGGTCGGCTTGCCGATACCAAGCCCGCATAATGATAACGATTGGACATCACGATTGCAGACTGTCGGATGATCGTGAAACGGGGGAGCGCATGAACGAAGCCAGGGACGAACTGCTCAAGCGACTGGAGAACGAGGCACGCCTGTTGCGGCGCAACCTGTGGAGAGCGCTGCGCGCCGGCGGCGGCGGCCATGCGGGCGGGTCGTCATCCGCGGCCGATATGCTGACCGCGCTTTATTTTCACCGCATGCGGTTGAAACCCTCCGAACCGGATTGGCCGGACCGCGACCGTTTCGTGCTGTCGAAGGGGCACGCCAATGCGGCACTGGGAGCGGTACTGGCGCAGGCCGGCTTCATCGACGATGCACTGCTCGATCGCTTCTACCACTTCGAGTCGCCGTTTGGCATGCATCCGGACATCAAGGTTCCGGGCGTGGAAATGTGCACCGGTGCGCTCGGACACGGCCTTGCGATCGCTACCGGCATGGCGTACGGAGCACGCATACAGAACAAGTCTTTCCATACGTTCGTCATGCTGGGCGACGCCGAATTGCACGAAGGTTCCAACTGGGAGGCAGCCATGGCGGCCGCCCATTACCGGCTGGACAACCTGACTGCCATTGTCGATCACAACAAGATCGGACAAAGCGGGCGTATTGAGGAATTGATCAGCCTCGATCCGCTGGCAGACAAGTGGCGCTCGTTCGGATGGGAAGTACGCGAGATCGATGGCCACGACATGGGGCAGATCGTCGATACCTTCGATGCGCTGCCGTTGAAGAAAACGCGACCAACAGCGATCGTTGCCCATACCGTCAAGGGCAAGGGTGTGAGTTTTGCGGAAGACACCTACTTGTGGCACAGCAATAGCGTGGACGACGAAGTCCACGCCCGGGCGCTGAAAGAACTGGGGGGTGCATGAACATGGGGGCAAGCACCACTGCACCTTGGCGGGAAGCGTCCGCCAACCAGACACGGCTGGCATTTGGCCAGGCCTTGCTCGCAATCGGCGAGCGCGAATCGCGCGCCGTCGTGTTGTCCGCAGACACACAGGATTTACTGGGAATACGGCCGTGGATTGCGAACTGGCCCGACCGTTTTATCGAGGTCGGCATCGCCGAACAAAACGCCATTGGCATCGCGTCGGGTCTGGCGACAACGGGGCTGCACCCGTATGTCTGTGCCTACGCACCGTTCATCGCCGCGCGCAGCATGGAGCAGATCCGTAACGACGTTGCTTACGCGAATCAGCGTGTGGTCATTGGCGCGGCGGCAAGCGGCATCTCTCTTGGGGTTGCCGGCGGCACCCACCATGCACTGGAAGATCTTGCTCTGATGCGCAGCATGCCGAACATGACGGTCATCGTCCCGGCGGATGTCAACGAGGCGTACCACGCCACACTCGCGACTCTCGATATCGACGGCCCCGTTTACCTGCGCCTTGGCGGGCGCACGCCGGAAGCGCCGGTAACGGAAGACTCGGCCGGCTTTACGCTGGGACGGGCCAGCCGCCTGAGGCCGGGCAACGATGTCACTGTCATTGCCTGCGGCGCAATGGTCGAACTGGCGCTGAAGGCGTCCGACGCACTGAAAGCCGAGGGCATTGATGCACGGGTGCTCAACATGCACACCATCAAACCCCTGGACCGCGAGGCGATACTGCAAGCGGCGGCAGAAACTTCGGGGATCGTAACCGCGGAAGAACACCGGTTTGCCGGCGGATTGGGCGGCGCCGTTGCGGAATTGCTGGCAGTAGAGCGGCCGACGCCGATGCGCATGGTGGCAATGCCCGACGAGTTTGCCGTCGTCGGACCTACAGTCCGTTTGCGTGAAAAGTACGGCATGAGTGCCGAAGCGATCGTCGCCGCGTGCAAGTCGCTGGTTGGCTGAGCACGTTTGAACCGCCTGCCGGCATACGCCTGATGACAGGGGCTGAATCCGTTTCCTGCGTAAAGAAACAATCGAATGACGCCGTCGGTTAGCTTGCGCAAGGTTTTCAGGGGACTGTTGACACTCGGCGCCACGCCTTTCTCTGCCTCGGCCCGGGCCAGGCTGCGGCACCCTCGCCTGTACCGGATGTTCGGACTGACTGCGCCGCATTCCCTTCATGAATACCACACCCGGATTGCGGCCAGCCATATCCGCCAGCCCCTGGCACGAGTGCTGGTCGTTGGCTGCAATACGGGTCGCGAGTGTGCCGCGTTTGTCGACCTGGGTGCGCTACAGGTTGACGGACTCGACATTGTCGAAAACACAGGGCGTGATTTCACCCACGCGCGCGTGTCTTATCTACGCTCTTCAGCCGAGCGTATCGCGGTGCGCGACAATACCTACGACCTGGTCTACAGCTATGCAACGATGGAGCATGTGCCGGATATCGAAGCGGCGTTTCGCGAATTTGTCAGGGTAACCCAGCCGGGTGGCATCATTTACAGCCTGGCGGCACCGCTCTGGAACTCCAGGTTCGGACGTCACAAGGGCGGCATATTCGCTTCTTTCCCGTGAGTACATCTCAGGATGGATGAAGACGAAATCATTGCCTTGTGCCAGCGCGAGCGCATCGTTGACCCGTCGGGACAGAACGATATTGCACGGCACCTCCGGTATATGCTGAACCCGTCTTATTTCAACAAAACACCCGCTGCCCGGTACCTTGAAGTGTGCCAATCACTCGACCGTGCCCGGAACCTCATCAATGAACTGAACCTCGAGTCCGACCGCGTGCTCGACGACGGTCCGTTTGCCGAGTTACGGGAAAAAGGCTACACACGCCGCGAACTGCTCGCGCTGGGGCACCTGTACGTCGCAAGAAAGTGCCGGGAAACATAAGCCACGGTAGCGCACGCAACGAAACCGCGAAAAGGCCGGTCTTAGCCACCGTTGACTGGTCCGTAATTTATTGGCCCGGAAGCTGTCAGCGAGCGCGCTACGCTCCGTACTCCCGCTCCACCCGGCACACACGCACCCGATAGGAAGCGTACCACTCGGCCTTGCCGCGTTGCTGCGCTAAAACATGCTCCGCGTTCGCTTTCCACGCCTTGATCGCATCCAGCGTCGACCAGTAGGAAACACTGATGCCAACGTCCCCGTGCGCGGTCTCGAAGCCGAGAAAACCCGGCTGCCTCGCGGCCAGTTCGAGCATCCTCTGCGCCGTCACGCCATAACCGGCGTCATCGCTTTTGCGAACGGAAGTGAAAATCACCGCATAGTAGGGCGGTTCGGGCGTGGTTGCCGGCCGGTTCATTCCCGGCCTTTCGTCGTCAGCGCCATTGTTCGTTCAATGCCATTGTCCGCTCAATGCGATTGTTCGCTCGCTGCCATCGCCCGGTCAATGTCCGTTATTTTCCAGTGAACAGGATTCGATCAACCCGCCGGCCGCATGTGCGAAACGCTCGAGATCGGGCATGTTTACGAACCTGAACAGATGCGATTCACAGTCGCAATCGCTGCTGCCGAAACGGGGGACCGGAGACGAGCCAGGCAACCCGCTGAGGATGCGCGCCCAACGATGTTCCAGTTCCCTGGTACTGTCACTCCACCAGGCGGCGACCGGTGCCGCAACGGTGCGCAGATAATCAATGTGCCAGTGCCTCGTGGCCTTTTCCCGAACATGCCGTGACACACGCGCCCTGACACCGCCGGGCCCGAAAGCGCTGCCAACATAAACGTAATAGCCAGTCCGGACTCCAACAAGGCCGTGACGGCCCACCCGAATTTGCGCATGCGTATCGCAACGAAGAATCAGCGCATAGGTGCCAGGCCCCGATCTCATGCGGTACGCATCGGGAGCCGTACACAATGCATCCGGTGCCGCTGTGCGCCCGCCCTGACCGGCGACCACTACTACCCCTGCAGTTCGGGCAGGCAATGGCGCCGCTTACTCCACCGGCCCCTGACCGGCAATGGTCGTGCGATGCATGATGCGCTTCTGCTTCGCCGGAACGGAACTCGCTCGATGCAGTACGCAGCGGTTGTCCCACATCAGCAGATCGTGCTGCTGCCATCGATGTGTGTAAACATACTCCGGACGTGTGCACCAGCCGATCAACTCCTTCACGAACAACCGGCCCTCCTCCACCGGCATGCCGACAATGCGTTCGATGTGGCCGCTGACATACAGCGACTTCTTGCCCGTCGGTGGATGCATGCGAACGATCGGATGTTCGACGGGCGGCACCGAGTCCATTTCTTCCTGTGTCACGCCGCTGGTATCGAACAGGCTCAGGGAGTACGCATAATTGTGAACCCCGCGCATGCCCTCGAGCGATTTGCGCCTGCCCTCCGACATGGCCTCGTAAGCCACCCGCATCGACGCAAAACAGGTGTCACCCTCGTTTGACGGTACTTCCTTGCCAGAAAGAATGGAGCCCAGTGCCGGGTTGGCCCGGAACGAACTGTCGGTGTGCCAGCGCCCGTTGACCTCAAGGAAAAGGCGCTTGACCGCATCCATTTCAAGCACGTTGCCATCATCGTCGACGTTGGCCAAACGGTAAATGTAGCGATTCGGCGCGGCGATGGAAAAAGTGGTTTCCTCCAGCTCGCCGAAACGCCGGCTGAAGTCGACGTGTTGTTTGTCGCTGAGTTCCTGGTTGCGAAACAGCAGCACCGAATGCGTGTTGAACGCATCCAGAACCGCATTGAACGTTGCGTCATCCAGTGGATTGCGCAAGTCGAGGCCTGCGATCTCGGCGCCGAACAGGGGATGCAGCGGCTTTAGTTTCAGCATGTCGCCATCAGAAGCGCCATCGGACATGAGAATAAACACCGGAATATGGAGAACGCGTTAGCGTAGCCATACCCAAAAACGGAGTCAACGTCGTGGCGCCCCACACCCGACACGGGGCCCGGAAACCTGTTGACGGCAACACCCGGTCACCGGGCCCTTCCCGGTCAACTGAATCCGCTTTACCGGCTTCCCAGGCGAGCCATGAGGATCTGCGCGGCATCGACAAGATCGCGCATGAAATCATCAACCGGCTGATCGCGCATGAGTCCGACACCCTGCCCGGCCCACATCGACATGAATCCGGAATCATTGCGCTCGGCGGCAGACTTTCGCAGGGCGCGCGACACGGAATACTGGGCCGGATAAGGCAGAAGCGGCTCCTGCAATCCTTCCACCCCCTCGATATAGCGGTTACGGATCGCCCTGGCCGGACGGCCCGAAACGGCTTTGGTGACCTTGGTGTCTTCCGCCGCTGCATTTCTGAGCGAAGCGCGCCATGCGTCGAGCACCGACATCTCGGGGCAGCCGAGAAAGGCTGTGCCCATTTGCACCGCCGATGCGCCCAGTGCGAAACAGGCGACGATGCCCCGCGCATCCATGACGCCGCCGGCCGCGATCACCGGCACATCAACAGCATCCACAACCTGCGGTACCAGTGCCATGGTGCCAATCAATGCCCTTTGGTAATCGATGGAAAACGTGCCTCGGTGGCCTCCGGCCTCTCCGCCCTGGGCGATGATTGCAGCGACGCCTGCCCGCTCGAGGGTCTTTGCCTCATCGACCGTTGTCGCGGAGCAGAGCACTTTCGCGCCGGCAGCATGGACTTTGCCCACCGCAGCCGCATCGGCACCAAAATGGAAACTGACCACTGGAACCCGCTCTTCGATTAATACTTCCAGTTGCCCGTCAAACGGCCCGAACATCGGTTCCGGCGCCGGCACGGCGCCGAGTCCGAACTCGGCGTGATAGGCCGCCAGTTGTTTCGCCAGACGCGGACCCGGCCTGGCGTCGCGATCGAATTCCTCCGTGTGCGCCGAAAAGAGGTTGATGTTGAACGGCCGGTCCGTGCGCTCGCGGATCGCCTTGATCGTTTCACGCAATTTCGGCGACGGCGTGCCGGCAGCGCCGAAACTGCCAAGACCTCCAGCATTGCTGACCGCTGCAACGATAACCGGATTGGTCGCGCTGGCCATTGGCGCCTGGATGATCGGGTGCTCGATTTCGAGCAGATCGAGAAGTTTCCTGTCTGGCCACATATCGGTTTGCCCCTGCCTGGTTCGCGACGCCGACGCGTTCTGACTTGCGCGCATGGCGGCGCGCCCTGATTCCCGGTCCGCGGTGCCGCGCAGGTTCTCCTCTACGCGCGGTGCCGCGCAGGTTCTCCTCCACGCGCGGTGCCGCGCGATACCTTCCATGTATCGTAACGCGACGGGCTACATGCGCTCGGCGCACAGCACCCGCGGCGCGTGCCGCAGGCTTTTCGTTCCGCTTCTACTTGCCCGGTTGCTTTGTCAATCTCAGGTAGGGCTTGAGCGTTTTCCAGCCACCGGGGAACATCTTTTTCGCCTCTTCGTCGGAAACGGCCGGGACGATAATGACGTCGTCACCATCCTTCCAGTTCACCGGCGTCGCCACCTTGTGCTTTCCGGTCAGTTGCATCGAATCCAGCACGCGCAGGATCTCGTCGAAATTACGCCCCGTCGTCATCGGGTAGGTCAGCATCAGCTTGATTTTCTTGTCCGGGCCAATGATGAACACGGATCTCACAGTCGCATTGGTCGCAGCCGTGCGGCCTTCGGACGTTCCCGCTTCCGCAGCCGGGAGCATGTTATATAGTTTGGCAACGTTGAGATCACTGTCGCCGATCATCGGATAGTTGACTTTTGCACCCTGGGTTTCTTCGATGTCTTTGGCCCATTTTTCGTGGTTGTCGACAGGGTCGACGCTCAAGCCGATGATCTTGCAGTTGCGTTTCCTGAATTCCGGCTCCAGCTTGGCCATGTATCCGAGTTCGGTCGTGCAAACCGGGGTGAAATCCTTCGGGTGCGAAAACAGGATCGCCCAGCCGTCCCCTATCCACTTGTGAAAATCAATTTCGCCCTGGGTAGTTTTGGCCTTGAAATTCGGCGCCTCATCATTGATACGTAAAGACATACATTCTCCTTGGAAGATTCCGGTTATCAAACACCCGGGCGGCTGAATGCTCGCTCGTGGAGCAACCGGCAATAGCAACACGGCGCACGGCATTTGTCCGGCGTTCCGTCACCTTGCGGCAGTGCGCGTTCGTACAGCGGCTAACGTGCCGTGAGCGGGGCCGTAAGAATAGTCTTACCTTGCAAGATTCGCAACGCAATCCGCTGACCATCGCCCCAGCGTTTCCCGCCCCCCCTGTCGGCGATCGCACTGCGGGGTGCATGCCGGGAAGATGCGGACGCCGGCGGCGCGGGCAAGATCCCGCGCGAGAGACGCGGCCTTCAGGGCTCACGCGCCACGGAGCGGCTACGCGCCAGCGTCCGGCCGGACTTGTGCCACCCGATTCAAGCTTGGATAATGCGCCCTCGCAGAAATTTCGCGTCAACGTGAAGACCGGTCACGCGTTGATCCAACACCAATACGGGATTCATTTCACATGCTTACCAGATACCTGCTGACAGTCATAGCCACCGCGCTTCTCGCGACAAATGCGTTCGGCCAGACCAAGACGGCGCAACAACTGATTGGTTCCTGCGCGCGCTGCCATGGAGAGGACGGAAACGCCTCCGGACAGTATCCGAGTCTTGCCGGACAGCAGGCGGCGTACCTTGCGAAGCAACTGATGGACTACAAGTCGGGCGCGCGAAAGAACTCCCAGATGGCGCCCATGGTCGGTGTATTGACCGAGGAAAACGTGCAGGTGCTGGCGAAATACTACTCGGAGGAATTCCTGCAACGCCCGCACGGCGTCAACAAGGAGCTTGCGGCCGAGGGCGAAAAACTCGCCGCTGAACTGAAATGCGCGACCTGCCATCAGGGTAATTTCCGCGGCGTTGAATCAATCCCGAGACTGGCACGACAAAATCGCGTTTACCTGGTAAACCAGATGAAGTATTTCCGTGACGGGAAACGCATGAACGACAATGGTCTGAAGACCGGGTTCATGAGCACCCTCAGCGACGAGCAGATCACGGCCCTGTCACACTATTTTTCAGGGATGTAGATACCGGGCCAGGCGCACGGACAAGCCAGTGGGGACAACCCCCGATTAGAGGAACGGAAAATCGACGTCCGGTTGGCGCCCGCTGATTAGGTCTGCAATAGCCGCCCCCGACGCGCAGGACAGCGTCCAGCCCAACGTCCCGTG
>LJTS01000022.1 GCA_001304425.1 Betaproteobacteria bacterium SG8_40 | reverse complement strand
AAGCCGATCGGACTGTCGCCCGGGAACAGGACAAAGTCATCGTTCTCCGGCAGTTCCCACTTGCTGCTGTGCCACGTCTTGCCGTCGTGATCCAGCGGCAGCACCCAACCCGCGGGTTCGAAGCAGGATTGCCAGGTGCGGTCAATGTTTTCAGGCAGCGGGCGGGAGACGAAGGCGCGCCGGCTGCGGCTGAATCGCGGGAGCAGGTCGGTTGCTTCGTCCGAGTCCGCGGCACGGAGCCTGGCCGCGAGGTCTTCGAAAGCCGGCAGCGCGGTGTCGGGGAGGTCAAAAACCTTCGCGAGTTCGGCAATGAATTTTCTCGGCATGTCCTTTGCGCTCGCGCTCACCCGGCCCTGGTCAAGGCGCAGCCGGTCAAGGTCGTTCCACAACGGCTTGCCCGAGCGCGAGCGGAAAATGCTGACCTGCCAGCGCGGCAACGGTTCGCCCGGATATTGTTTTCCAAAGGACTGCATGATCACGCCACCCTTGAACTGCACGGATGCAAGTTCACGGGCAAGGCGGCGTGCGTAAAGCAGTTTTTCCGGTCCCAGGGCGGCGTTGTTCCATTCCGGTGCCCGGTTGTCGCCCGGAACAAAGGTCGGTTCACCGCCTTGCGTGAGGACCAGTTGCTGTGCGGCGAGTTTGGCGTCGGCAAGACGCCCCTGCGATGAAATGGGTTGGGTCATGGTCCGTCGATCAGTTGCCGGTTTGGTCTTTCGCACGCAAAACGCGAGCGTCGATGGTGACGTCAAGGTCCTTGAAAATCGAAGCGTCGCCGAGATAGCTGCCACGGATGGGTGTGGCCTGTAACGGATTGCGCGTTGCCGCGACGCGAACGTGCAGGCCTGCCGCGAGAATGCCGCTGGTCGGATCGAAACCCTTCCAGCCGGCTCCGGGCAGGTAGATCTCGGTCCAGGCGTGGGTTGCATTGGCGGCAACTTCCGGCAAGGTGTGATCTGCGCTGCACAGATACCCGCTGACATAGCGCGCTGCAAGTCCCATGTGGCGAGCCACTTCCATCAACAGCAAAGCAAAATCGCGGCACGAGCCGGTACGCGAGCCGAGTGTGTGTGCCGGGCTCTGAATGCCCGCCTCCTCTCGTGCGCCGTAGCTGAAATTCGCCGCCACAGCCTCGTTCACTGCCAGCAGGAACGGCAGCGTTTCCCCGCGGCCGTCGCCATCCAGGAATGGCCGTAACCAGTCGTGGATGGCCTTGGCGTCCTGTGGATACTGCGGCTGGCGATAAGGGGAGAGGTCGATGATGTCGTCGCCCTGATAATCGAAGGGAAGCGAGTTGGTATAGCTCTCCAGAACGAAATCGAACGGGTTGATGTTGAACTGTTCTACCGTGTAGCGGCTGAAGATTGTCAGGTGGTCGGATTTTTCCGTGAAGAATACCTGGGCGACGGAATTGAAGAACACATCGTGCTCCCAACTGATGCGGTGCGCGGGGTGAATCTCCAGTTTCTCGGAGCGAATTTGCAGTCCATGGCTTTCGGCCGGGCGCAACATGAGCCGGTGTGCCGTCAGTTCGACCGGCCGGGCATAACGATAAACAGTGTTGTGTTCGATTAGCAGCAGCATGTGCGCGACGATAGCCGATAGCGCTGTGCAGCGATAGCGGTTTCTTCGCCCGCTTCCGCGAGGCGATACAGTGGTGCAGAGCAATGGCGCCGGAGGACGATCGTGCGGAGTTTCGAGTGCACTGACCGGCCATAGGCGCCGGGCGCGATGTAAAGCGGAATTGGCGGCCGCCATACGGGACCACGCCGCGTACCGGGTTGTTACGCCGGCGTTTGGCTGCTTGCCTGACGGAAGCTAGGCGAAAAACCGGTTCGGCATGGCCTGCTGTATCTCGTAGATCGAACCGTAGCGCTGGCCGGCCGGGCGTGGCAACGGCAGACGTACCGGTCCCTCGGCCAGGCGGGGCGTTACTACGGCTTGCCCGGCCACGCCGCGCGACTCGATCGGGCCAAGCACTATCTTCATGTCTTCACCGTGTATGCCTTCCAGAGGCCATGCGTCAGAGGCCATGAATTCGTAGAAACAGTTTCGTCGCATGCGCGGCGACGTGTTGCGTGCGGCGCCGTGAACGATGAACGCGTCGAATACGTAGATTGTTCCCGCAGAACCTGTCACGGGAACGGCCTGATCGAAATCGAGCCCGGCTCGATCGGGGTCTATTGCACCGACGAACACGCCGTCCCGGTGATGATCCAGAACGCGCCGTGGCCGGTGGCTGCCGGGGATGATGAGCGTGGGGCCGTTGTCGGGTCCCACATCGTCTATCATCAGTCCGACGGCCAGCACCGAATCGTTGGTGTGCGGATAGAACGCCCAGTCCTGGTGCCACTCGAGCGGAACGCCGCCGTCGGCGGCTTTCGAATTGAGTTTGACGTACTGGTGGCGAATATCCGGCCCCAGGATGGCGGTGAGCACCGAGAGAAGTGCAGGATGCTGCATGAATTCATCGAACACCGGATCGACCCGGTGGGGCGCCTTGATGCGCCGGATGCGCGGTTGTTCGCTGGTGTGCCCGGGTTCCAGATCAAAGATCTCGTCGCTTCCGGTCAGCTTGCGCGATCGTTCAATCAATGCGTCGGTCGCGTCGCGAAAGCGCTGGATTTCGGTTTCGTCCAGCAGATCCGGAACCACGAAGTAACCCCGGTCGCGGTACTGATCGCGGTAAGACTGCAATATGCGTTGCTCCATGATCTGCTCCCCCTTTACCCGATTCCCTGTCCCGTCCCTATCCGGCCGGTGCCACCGAAACGCCGCGTACCGTGTAGTGTTCGATCAACCGTGCCACCAGCCCCGACGACTTGGCCTGTTCGATAAACTCGCGCAGGTATTTTGCACCGTTCTCACGCCCGTGCAGGGTGCCGGCGGATTGCCTGACCGAAGTTACCTGGCCATCCAGTATGCGCGAGCCGGGAAGTTTTTCGGCATCCATGACCAGCCTTGGCTTCAATCCGGCAAGCGCGTCGAGGCCTTCCTGCACGAATAGATCATACGACCCGTCAATGCTGCTTGCGCGCTGGAGTTGTGCGTGCTTGAGGTGATTGCTGAGGAACAGGTCATACGCGCTGCGTTCCATCACGGCGATGCGCACCCCGTCACGGTCAATGTCTTCGATCGTTGCGATGGGCGAGCCTTGTGGTACGAGGTAAGTGACCGGTATTTCGACATAGGGCGCGGTAAAGGCTATTTCGCTGGCACGTTGTGGCTCATTGCCGAGAAACGCCACGTCCCATGCATCGGTCTTGCCGGCATCGGCGAGTTTTCCGGGAGAATCGTAGACAACGAAAGAAACCGGAACGCCGAGCCTTTTTCCCAGTTCGCGGCCGAGGTCGGGCGCAATGCCGTGAGGTTCGGAGCCTGCTGCATAGCGTGATACCAGCAAAAAATTCGCGGCATTGATCCCGACGCGCAACGTGCCGGAGGGCGCGAGTTCGGCCCGTGCGGAAACGGGTACAGCCTTTGTCATCGTTGCGGCTCCGGGTTCGTGCCCGGCATGCCATGGCGGCAAGCCGGACTGGCGATAATTCGTAAACTCGGTTCGGTGACGCTGCTGTCGTTCGTGTCCACTGCACTCTCCCCGTTGACGGCTTTCCGCTTGATTTCGCTCGGCGACCGGCCGAACCGGATACGCATAGTATGCCTCGCGAACCGCGGGATTTCCCGCCCGCGTGTGCGGTGCGGATGCAACTGTTCCGGGCGCATTCTACGCACTGGTGCACGGTGCCCGTGGTGAGCGGCAGCGGCGCAGACGTGGCCGGGAATTGGCTCTATCATGACAGCAGCAAGAAGGTTGGAACAAGCACCATTTGGAGGAGACACGGGCATGAACTCCGTTACAGTTGCCGCGACTGAGTCGCTTTCCTACTGGCCGCTCGCCGTGCTCGGCATCAGCATGGCTTTCATTATTATCGGGATCGCGGTGCTGCGCATTCATCCTTTCCTGGTGCTGAGCCTGGCCGCAATCCTCGTCGGGTTGATGTCGACCGGGCTTCCCGACGTACCGCCGATGAATCCCCTGGTGCAGGCCGTCGAGTTATCGATGTCCGAATTCGGAAGGTCTGCAGGCAGCATCGCGTTTGTGATCCTGCTCGCCGCAATCATTGGCATGTGCATGCTGGAAAGCGGCGCCGCAGACAAGATCGTGCGGCGATCCATCGCGCTGCTTGGCGAAAAGCGTGCACCGATGGCGCTGCTTGGCAGTGGATTCTTTCTTTCCATTCCGGTGTTTTTCGATACGGTTTTCTTCCTGCTGATTCCGCTTGCACGCGCGCTGGCGCTGCGAACCGGTCGCAATTACATTCTCTACGTTCTTGCCATCTGCACCGGCGGCGTGATCACTCACGTTCTGGTGGC
This sequence comes from Betaproteobacteria bacterium SG8_40, assembly GCA_001304425.1. Classification (GTDB taxonomy): domain Bacteria; phylum Pseudomonadota; class Gammaproteobacteria; order Burkholderiales; family Eutrophovitaceae; genus SG8-40. The sequence continues at coordinate 9,853 of LJTS01000022.1, read as the reverse complement.
GCCGACGCCCGGACCGCTGCTGGTTGCTGAAACGCTGCGTCCCCTGGGGCTAGACCTCGGCACGTCGATGGTTGCCGGGATTGTGTGCGGCCTCATACCCGCTATCACCATGCTTTATCTCGCGCGCTGGCTCGACATCAGGGTGCCCGTGCCGTTGCGCGAGACACCGGGAGCACCGCTGTCGGAACTGCAGGCTATCGTTGACAAAAAAGACGACGAACTGCCACCGTTCCTGCTCTCGGTCATGCCTGTTCTGCTTCCCGTGCTGATGATCGCCGCGGCATCTTTCATGGGCCTTGCGCAGAACAGCCTGCCGGGCGTCGTGTCAGCCCTTGGCGGCGTGAACGCGTTCGATTCGATCAAGCTCTATGTCGATTTTATCGGCAACAAGAATGTCGCGATGCTGACCGGTACGGCGATTGCCATTTACATTCTGGTTCGGCAAAAGAAACTCGGTTTGCACCAGGTCAGCGATGCAATGGGACCGCCCCTGGAGACGGCTGGCGTGATCATCCTGATCACGGCAGCGGGCGGCGCTTTTGGCGCGATGATTCGCCATTCCGGCGTCGGCGAGGTGATCAAGGACCTCGCGGATGGCTATGGCGTGAATTACGTCTTGCTTGCCTGGTTGGTTGCGGCGGTGATTCGTGTGGCGCAAGGCTCGGGCACGGTGGCGATGATTACCGCGGCCGGATTGATGATGGCGATTCTTGGTGACGGGCAGTCGCTTGCGGTGCATCCCGTCTACGTGTTTCTTGCCATTGGCTTCGGTGCATTGTTCTGTTCATGGATGAACGACAGCGGATTCTGGGTGGTAGGCAAGCTGTCCGGGTTTACCGAGGCCGAGACGCTGAGAACCTGGACGGTGCTCACCATTTTTGTCTCTGTGGTGGGGCTCGTTCAGGTGTTGCTGTTGTCGTGGCTGTTGCCCTTTAGGTGAGATCCATGATCGTCAAAGCCTGATCGCCGTGGCATGAGTTCTGTAACCGCGTGCTGCATTGAACTGCCGGAAGGCTTTCGTCAGGGCGACCTGCTGGCGTTTCATCGCCGCGACGCGCAACAGCTATCCGAGTTGGTCGACGGCGATTCGCTGAGCAAGGGATTGAGCTGGGATGGCCAGCCAGCCTGTCTGACGTTGCGTTTGAAACGCGGACGCGCCGAGGCGTCGCTGGCGGTTGACGGCGCGAGTGGGCGTGATGACAGCAAGCAGCTTGAACGCATGGTCCGGCGCATGCTCGGTCTGACGCAACAAGTCGAGGATTTCGAGCGGATGTTCTGCGACCATCCCGAGATAGGCCCTCTGCTGGCGCGCAACAAGGGCTTGCGTGTTTCGCTCACCCCGACGCCGTTCGAAGCACTGGCGTGGGCGATTGTCGGCCAGATGATCAGCGTGAGCGCCGCAGTCTCGATCAGGAGAAGACTGATACAGGCGGCAGGCGTGCGTCATGCGTCCGGGATCTGGTGTTTCCCGGATGCGGGGAAGGTTGCCGCATTGGGGAAAGACACGCTGCTTGCGGCCGGTTTCTCCCGGACCAAGGCACATAGTCTGGTTACGCTGTGTGGCCTGGTTGCTGACGAGGCATTGCCGCTTGGTGCCTGGATCGATTCTCCCGTTGAAGATGAAATTCGCGAGCGGCTGCTCGCTGTTCACGGCATTGGCCCCTGGACGGTCAATTACGTTTTGCTACGTGGCTTTGGGTTGCTGGATGGGTCGCTGCATGGTGACGTGGCGGTGCGCCGCAACCTTCAGGCATTGCTGGGGCGTGCAGGGAAAATCGGAGAGAATGAGACGAAGAAATGGCTGGCGCAGTTCTCACCCTGGCGGGCATTGGTGGCGGCGCACTTGTGGGCGATGAACAAGGCGGACGGTTATTGACGGTGAACGCCTGATTGCGGCAACCGGCGGCGCGAAGCGCGTACAAGTGAAACATCGGATTGTTCGGTCACTGGACGACAGGGGAAAACTGATGAATGGCAGTCAATCACCAACACGGCCGGCATTGTTATGGCTGTATTTGTTGAATGCGGCGTTTCTGATTACTCACGAAATTGACGCGGCATATTGGCAGGAGTGGGATTTGTTCGGCCTGCCGGGCGGCATTCAGCTGTTTCTCGCGCTGAATCTGCTGATCGTGCTCGTGGTGCTGTACGGGCAACAGGCGCTGGTGCGAGGCAGGCCCGCCGGCACGGTGATGTCATGGGTGCTGGTGGCAGGCGGGTTGTCTGCTGCAGGTATTCACAGTTATTTCATCTTCTCCGGCGATCTTGCTTTTCGTCTGCCGATGTCGGTATTCCTGCTTGCTGCGGCTTTTGCCGTTTCCCTGTTGCAGGGCGCTGCGCTGGTGGATGCCTGGAGGCGGTCGCGCTAGTGCCCTTGGTTTGGCGCATGAAGCATCCGACCGGTCGATGTGCGACGCCCCGATGGCGCACCGGACGCCGGGTCGCCGCGACCCATTGCCCGTCGAACCATCGATCGATCCGCGCCTTTCTAGGTCTGCATTGATTGCCGTCGCAGCCGGCGCATTCCCGTCAGCCAGCGGTCAATGTCGTCGCCCTTGCGCCGCACGTAGGTTTCCACTTCGGGGTGCGGGAGCACGTGAAAGCGTTCCTGTCTCAATGCCTCGACGACAGTTTTCGCCAGATCATCCGCTTCAATGATGCCATCGGTCTGCCCGTCACCGAGACTACGGGGTGCCATCGCGGTGTTGACGCCCTGCGGGCACAGAACCGAAACCCTGATCCCGTCATCGCCGTGAGTGATTGCCAGAAACTCTGCGAGTTTGACTGCCGCGGCTTTCGTGACCGTGTAAGGCCCTGAACCGATCGCGGCGAGCAGACCGGCTGCCGACGCGGTGTTCAGCAGGTATCCCTCACCGCGGGCGATCATCGAAGGAAGCACGGCGCGGGCGGCGTACAGGTGTGACATCACGTGCAGTTCCCACAGTCTCTGCCACTCGTCGTCGGCGGCGTCGGTGAGCACGCCGTGTCCGATAGCGCCTGCGTTAGAGCAGAACAGGTCGATCGGGCCATGAACGCTGGTGGTACGCGCGACCAGGTCCGCGACCTGGCGCTGGTCCGTCACATCGCATGCCATGCCATCGCAGCCAATTTCACTCGCTGCTGCGTTCACGGCATCTTCGTTGAGATCTGCCAGCACGACAGTTTTCGCGCCCTCGGCCAGAAATGCCTTCGCCATCGCGCGGCCAATGCCGCCGACGCCTCCGGTGATGACGCTCACCTTGTTGCTCAATTCCATCGCTTATCCTGTTCCTCGATGCCGCACTGTGCGGCGCGGTCACGACAGTAGCGGAGAATACCGGAAACGGCCGTCCCGTTAACGGCGGACTAACCCGCCCGGTTTGTCAGAGAAGCCGGGTTTGTCAAACAAGCCCGGCTCATCAAGGAAAAAGGGCGGAGCAGTTCATCTGCTCCGCCCCCGCTCAATCATGCAGCAGTTGTTACAGCAACTCGCGCGCGGCTTGCATCGCGGCCTGCATGTCGGGAAGCGCGGTGAGTTCCGGTACGACCTGCAGATAACGCACGATATCGTCCTTGTCCGTGACGATGACCGCGCGCGCCAGCAGGCCGAGCGGTTCGACGATGAGCCCGTTGTTGTTGCCGAACTCGCGCCCCTTGTAATCCGACAGGAAGGTTACATTGTTGATTTTCGCTTCCTTGGCGAAGCGCGACTGCGCGAAAGGCAGATCCATGCTGACCGTGATCAGTTCCACGCTCTTGTCAAGGCCGCCATTTTCTTCGGACAGTTCATGGGTTTGGCGGTCGCAGGTCGGTGTGTCCAGCGATGGCACGACACTGATGATGCGGACCTTGCCGCTGTTATCGGCAATGTTGACCGGTTGAAGGCTGGTGCTGGAGAGGATCGCTTCGGGCAATGGTTGACCGACTTCCACCATTCCCCATCCGGCCAACGGCATTTCATTGCCTTTCAATGTCACGGCACTGCCGGCACTGACCGTGCCCTTGTCGACCGGCAAATCCGCTTGTACCTGATTCGTTCCGCTGCTCGCGCATCCCGCAAGAAATGCGACCACGCTGATTGTTGCAATCGCATGCTTCATGTTGTCTCCTGTATTGTATGGATGATGACTGTCGCCGTCGCTGAACTACGTGGCGGGCGAAGAGACTCTAGTGCCGCGAGCCGGTGGCGTCCTCAGTAATTTCATTATTTGATTCCCTGGTTGTCCATGACTATGCAAGGGTTTCTCTGGCGGGGAGAAGGCGATTTGCTTCAGCATTGCGTGGCGGCGGTTGTCGTCACCGGGGTGTCACGCGGGTCGCCGGACCCGGCTCGCTGCCGGGGGTTGCCCAAAAGTCGCCAAGATGGCGTAGAGCCTGCTTTCGTCCACCGATCATGATCCTTTGACTCAGACAACCGGTGCCTGAAGAGACGAAAAAGGCAAGAATCATCGAATTCGTTCGCATTCCGTTGCGCGCGGCAATGGCAGTTATTGCCACGTGTGGTTTGACTATCGGGGCGTCGGGCGCCAATGCACAGGACGCGTATCCCAAGGTCTGGTTGAACCCCGGTTTTCTCACCTACCATTTCGACCGCGATATCGATTTGCGCGAAGATAACTGGGGTTTCGGTGCGGAAATGGAGCTGAAGGCCAACCACGCATTGATGGCGGGGACTTTCATTAACAGTGAGGATGAGCGCTCGCGCTATTTCGGCTACGAGTGGCGTCCCTTGCACTGGGACGTCGCCGGGGCGGATGTTTCTCTCGGCGTGGTCGCCGCGGGACTGGATGGCTACCCGCGCAACAAGGATGGCGGCTGGTTCGCCGTCGTGCTTCCGGTGCTGGCGGTACAGGGCGACCGGCTGGGGTTCAATCTGACGGTCATTCCGACGATCGAAGACCATGTCTACGGTGCAGTCGCGCTGCAGTTCAAGCTCAGGGTCTGGTAGATTCAATCGACGCGTGCCGGGCTCCGTGGCGGCAAGGCAAGTTGGCGCAAGCTGGTTCATCGATGGCCGGGCATTCGCCGATGGTTTCGGGTAGGCTGCTGCCAATGCCGTCAAGAATGTCTTCGTCTTGCGTTTTTGGGGCGGATCGCGAGAGTTGATCGTGGACAAGATCACCGTCGGTTGGCGTGAATGGGTTGCGCTGCCGGAACTTGGAATTGACCGTATCAACGCCAAGGTTGATACCGGGGCGCGCACGTCCGCCCTTCACGCATTCAAAATCCATGATTTTTCGAAAGACGGGCGCAGCTTCCTGCGCTTCTACCTGCATCCGATGCAACGTCAGTCCACCCCCGAGATCTTGTGCGAAGCGCCGTTGGTGGACGAGCGCTTGATCACCAGTTCGAGCGGGCAACGGGAGCGTCGCTACGTCATCGAGACCTTGTTGCGGATTGGTCAACTCGAGTGGCCGATCGAGGTTACGTTGACCAATCGCGATGAGATGGGATTCCGGATGTTGCTCGGCAGGCAGGCATTGCGCCGCCGGCTGCTCGTGGACCCCGGAAGTTCTTATAAACTGGGCCGATTTAAACGCGTGAAGCGACCTGCATCGCAAAAGGACGACCGATGAGAATTGCAATGCTGGCCCGGAATCCGACGCTGTACTCGCATCGGCGGCTGGTAGAAACAGCCGAAGCTCGTGGCCATGAGATCCAGGTGATCAATACGCTGGGGGTTTACATCAACGTTGCCTCCCACCGCCCTGAAATGCATTACAAGGGAAAAATCCTGGAAGGATTCGATGCCGTCATTCCGCGAATTGGTGCCTCGATCACATTTTTCGGTACTGCCGTGTTGCGTCAATTCGAGGTAATGGGCGTCTACCCGTTGAATGAGTCGGTGTCGATCAGCCGCTCGCGCGACAAACTGCGCAGCCTGCAACTGCTGGCGCGCGGCGGCATCGGCCTGCCGGTGACCGTGTTCGCTCATGCCACCAGCCAGGCCGAGGACATCCTCGACATGCTGGGCGGGGCGCCGGTCATCATCAAGTTGCTGGAAGGCACGCAGGGAATCGGCGTCGTGCTTGGCGAGACACCGGCCGCCGCGAAGAGCATGATCCAGGCTTTTGGCGGCCTGAAGGCGAACATACTGGTTCAGGAATTCGTCAAGGAAGCGGGTGGCAGCGACATCAGGTGCCTGGTGGTGGGCGACAGGGTCGTCGCGTCGATGATGAGATCGGGCGCCGAGGGGGACTTTCGCTCCAACCTGCATCGTGGCGGCAAGGCGAATTCGATCAAGATTACGCCGGAAGAGCGGTCCACCGCGGTGCGTGCCGCGAGCATCATGGGCCTGAATGTATGCGGCGTGGATATGCTGCGTTCAAATCACGGGCCGGTGGTGATGGAGGTCAACTCGTCACCCGGGCTGGAGGGCGTGGAGAAAGCGACAGGAATTGATGTTGCGGAAAAAATCATCGAATTCCTGGAAAAGAACGCGAAGCCATACAGGACGAGGACGCGAGGACGTGGGTGAGTCGCCAATGAGGCCGTTCTCGATCGGCGGCGTGCAACTGCAACCGGGTGAGCGGCGCATTATCGAGTTGCCGGTCACCGATTTGTCCACCAGTACACCGGTATCGATGCCGGTGCAGGTGGTTTGCGGCAAACATCCGGGCCCGACGCTGCTGATCTGCGCGGCGATTCACGGCGACGAGATTTCCGGCGTGGAGATCATTCGGCGGGTACTCAAACTGAGTGCACTGCGGCGTCTGCGCGGCACGCTGGTTGCCGTGCCGATAGTGAACATGTTTGGTTTCATCTCGCAGTCAAGGTACTTGCCCGACCGGCGCGATCTGAACCGCTCGTTTCCGGGTTCGCCGCAGGGATCACTGGCATCCCGGATTGCGCATCTGTTCCTCAGCGAGGTCGTTGCGAAATGCAGCCATGGAATCGATTTGCACACCGGCGCCATTCACCGCGGCAATTATCCGCAGGTGCGCGCTGATCTGGACGACGCGGATGCTTCGCGCATGGCGCTGAACTTCGGAGTGCCGGTGGTGATCAATGCGAGTTTGCGGGCCGGCAGCCTGCGCCAGGCGGCCAGGAGTCATGGCGTGCCCCTGATCGTATACGAAGCGGGCGAGGCATTGCGGTTCGACGAAATGTCAATTCGTGCGGGCGTCAAGGGCATCATGCGGGTAATGCGAGGCCTTGGCATGCTCCATCTCGCCCGGGGCACGGCCAAACCTTTCGAGCCGATCATTGCCCGGTCAACGACGTGGCTGCGTGCGCCGGCCAGTGGAATCCTCCGGGCCAGCGCCGGACTCGGCGCACAGGTTCGCGCCGGTGGAAGCCTGGCCCGCATCGCCAATGCCTTCGGGGATGATGAGGTTGAGGTCAAGTCGCCCTGGAACGGCATCGTGATCGGCCGTACGAACCTGCCGCTGATCTATGAGGGTGACGCGCTGTTTCACATCGCCCGGGTCGAAGGCACGCAGGTCGTGGCCGAGACACTGGACGCGTTTTCGCCTGAAGAGGCTTATGCCGAAGGCCTTACGGCCGAACTGGCCGGCGAGCCCCTGATTTCCTGAGAACCAACGAGTTGTTGTTCCCCCTTGCGGATCGCGTACGCCGCACGCGCCGCCGCTAGCCGTTGGGCCGTAATTGAATCTTTCCGCCGCGCGATTCGCGTTTCGCGTGCGCCATGGCGTCGGCAATCTTGTCCAGCGGGTAACTTGCCTCGATGTCAACGTGGATGGTGCCGTCGACGAGGCGTTGCGCAAGCTGTGCGTACATCGCCTGGATCTCGCCGAATTGCATGCCGCGCATCAGTTTGGCCAACCAGAAACCGGTCACCGTGATATCGCGAAAAACAAAATTGAATGCGTTGATCTCGCATGGTTTCCCGGACAGCAGGCCGTAATTGACAACCGTCCCGCCGTCGCCGACGCAGTCGGTGAGCCGGCCGATGGCGGAACCACCAACGGCATCGATGCCGAGCTTGATCTGTGCTCCGCCGTTTTCCTTTGCGACGCGTTGCGCCAGGTCGGGGCCGTCGACCACCACAACGTCGGCGCCGAGTTGCTTCAGGGGTTCGATCAGCTCGCTGCGGCGAACGATGTTTACGGTGCGAAGGCCATCGGCGTGCGCAAGCCGGATCAGATCGACTCCGACGCCCGAATTGGCGGCATCCTGTATCACCCAGTCGCCTTTTGACAGCGGTACATAGCGGGTCAGCATGAGATGTGCAGTGGCCACATTGACCTTCAGCATGGCTGCCTGCGAAAGCTCAACTTCCGCCGGCAAGCGGACGAATGCTTCCGCCTTGTCGCGAATCTGTTGGACCCAGTTGGTGCGGGCCAGGCTCATGACTTTGTCACCGGCTTTCAGGCCGCTGACTTCCGGGCCGACGGCCACGACTGTTCCGGCGCCCTCGATGCCGAGCGCGCAGGGCGTTTCGGGCACAGACGCATAATTGCCTTCGATCATGAGGATATCGGCCGGATTGATAGAGCATGCGACGATGTCAACCAGTACCTCGCCCTTGCCGGGCTTGCCGGGATCAGAGACATCGATGCATTTAACGGTTTTCTCGGCCGGGCCGATCGCGGTGAGTTGTGCTGATTTCATTTGGTCTTCCCGTTGGAACGTGAACTTCGAACCGGCACGGCCGCCTGAGTCTGGCGGGCCGGATCGGGTAACGAGAGCGGATCAGGCGCCGGCAAGGAACCGTTGGCCTTAGTTGCACTCGAACAGGCAAAGCATACCCGGGATCGGCACGTTTTGGCGTGCACAGGGGTACGGGCAACCGTTGACAACGCGGAATTCGGACCGTTTACGCGGCCGCCATGCGCCTGAACACGTCGCGGACTTGAAATCGTCCCGGCGCGGCGCAATATGACCAAAAACCACAGGGTGATCCATGCAAGAAGAATATCAGCGACGAGTCAGAATTACCGTCCGGGACGTGCCGGGCGAGATCGAACCGCCGGGCCTGCTGGCGAAAATCTTTGCCGCCATGATCGGAGCCGTGGCGCTGGTCGTGGCGTTCATGTTCTCTGTGTTGGCATTGGCGGTTGTCGCGGTGATCATCGTGATCGCGGTCATCTATGTGTGGTGGAAAACCCGCGACTTGCGCCGGAACCTGCGCGAAAATCCGCCGGGCGGGCGCGTCATCGACGGTGAGAGCGAACGCGATTAAACCGTCTGTTTGCCGACACGTGCGCGTGGCGGCGCCTTGATGTCCGTTCGATCCGTGTGGGGTTGAGCGCGCCAGCACGGATCGTCCTGCGGGCCTTCCGCGTGCGTTGCCTGCTCAATTCGCGGCGACAAAGCGCTTTATCTTGTCCTCGTCGAGTTCGACACCCAGACCGGGTTTTTGCGGCAACGCCATGCAGCCGTCGGATGGGTCGAGTTCGAGCGGTTCGGCCAGATACCACTGGAAAAGCTTGCTGCTGAAGCCGGCCGGGTCGTGAAAGACCTCGACGTAGGGACAGTTCGGGATCGCCGCGCACAGGTGAAGATGCGCGATGAATCCGAGACCGCCGCCGCCGTGATGCGGGGCGCACAGCTTGTGGTGCATTTCGGCATAGGCGCAGGCCTTGCGAAGCTGCGACATCGTTTCGCCGACCATCGCTTCGGGCTGTAACACGTCGTAACAGCCGCGGTCGATCAGCCAGCGGTACTCGTGCAAGCCGGTGTTGTTCTCGCCGCCGGCAATGAGAATGTCAACCGCGTTGGCGAGCCTGGCGAGACCGTCCAGATCGTAGCGGCCGAGCGGTTCCTCGAGCCAGTACACGCCAAGGCGTTGCAGTTCACGGGCGGTTTGCAGTGCGCGTTCGTAGCGCCAAACCGGACCTTCGGCGGGCTGCAGGGTGCCGGGTTGTTGCGCCTGGTTTGCATCGGCCATCAACGTGAAGTCATTGCCAAT
>LJTS01000021.1 GCA_001304425.1 Betaproteobacteria bacterium SG8_40 | reverse complement strand
TCGGAATACGTCGCGCACCTGGCGCTTTGCCTGCGTGATCGCTGCCGCCACGGGGTCGAGATCGTCATCCGCATCGACGGGCAATGTGCCGGTGGAATCTACGTCGCGCTGGCGGCTGGCGCCGACCGGGTGGAAGCAACGTCCGCAGCGAAGGTACGCGTGCTGCCGGAAAGAGCGGTAGAGATCGTATTGGGTAGAACCCTGCGGGACGAAACGCTTGCCGATGCACTTGCGGCCGGCATTGCCGACCGGCTCATAGCGGAACGGCGCGATGATGTCGCGGTGGCGAGATATTGTCCTGGGAGTAGCAATGAATAACAGCAACATGTACCTGGAAATCGCCCGCATCGTCGAAGCTGGTCCCGAGCGCATCGCGCTGGAGACCGGAACTGACGGGAAGTTGCGTTACGGTGAGCTCGATGCGGAAGTGGCGCGGTATGCGAATGCGCTCTGCGAGTCCGGCCTGCAGCGCGGTGACCGCGTCGCCGTTCAGGTAGGAAAAAGCGTTCAATCCCTGCTCGTTTATCTGGCGTGCCTGCGCGCCGGGCTGGTTTATCTTCCGCTCAATACCGCCTACCGCAGCGCCGAACTGGATTATTTCCTGCGCGACGCCGAGCCGGGTCTGATACTGGTTGAGCCTGAGCAACGAGCGGCGATGGAGGCGTTGTCCAACGCGTCGATCGGCGCAGCGGTGATGACCGCCGGCGAGGAAGGGGCGGTCAGCCTCGCGCAGCGCGCTGCAGCCTGCAGCAATCGATTCTCTACCGCGATCTCGGAGCCCGGCGATCTCGCGGTGATCATCTACACTTCCGGCACGACCGGTCGCAGCAAGGGCGCAATGGTCACGCATGACAATCTCGTCTCCAATGCCCGCGCACTAACGCAGGAATGGCAATTCACCAGGGAAGATGTCCTGTTGCACGCATTGCCGATTTTCCATGTACACGGTCTGTTCGTCGCCAATCACTGTGCGCTGACCACGGGTGCCCGCTTGCTGTGGCATGACCGTTTCGACGCTTCGGATGTCGTGCGCGACCTCGCGCGTTCTACCGTGCTCATGGGTGTGCCGACCTACTATGTGCGCCTGCTCGGACAGCGTGAGCTGTCGCGAGAAACCTGCGGCAACATGCGTTTGTTCATATCCGGGTCTGCGCCCTTGCTTGCGGAAACGCATCAGGCTTTCGAGCAGCGTACCGGACACCGGATCCTGGAACGCTATGGCATGTCGGAAGCCGGCATGATTACCTCCAATCCATATCGCGGCGAGCGCCGTGCCGGGACGGTCGGTTTTCCGCTGCCGGGCGTTGAGGTCCGTGTGGTCGATGCCGCGGACAAACCCGTACCAACCGGCGACAAGGGCGCAATACAGATCAGGGGACGCAACGTTTTCAGCGGCTACTGGCGCATGCCGGAAAAGACGCGGGAGGAATTCACCGCCGATGGCTGGTTCCGCACCGGCGACATCGGCACATTCGATGCCGATGGCTATCTGTCCATCGTTGGACGGGCGAAGGATCTGATCATTACCGGTGGTTACAACGTCTACCCGAAGGAGATCGAGCAGGTCATCGATGAACTGCCGGGCGTATTGGAATCAGCCGTGATCGGTGTGCCGCACGCGGATTTTGGTGAAGCGGTGACGGCGGTCGTTGTTGCAGCGGCGGGCGCGCAAATCGACACAGCGGCCACCATCGAGGCGCTCAAGAAGAAACTGGCCGCCTATAAGGTACCCAAAAGTATTTACGTCGTCGAAGCGTTGCCGCGTAACGCGATGGGCAAGGTACAGAAAAACGTGTTGCGGGAACGGCTCGGCCAGTGACCGCAGGCGTTGGTAACGCCGAACATCAGCCGTAGAACACAGACCACAGCATTCTTCCCGCCAGTGCAAACAGGATCAGCGCGAAGATTCGCTTCAGAAGCGTGACCGGCATGGTGTGGGCGAGCCGTGCCCCAAATGGCACGGTGATGAAGGTTCCGACCACGATTCCGGTCAGCGCTGGCAGATAGACGTATCCCAGGCTCATGGGCGGAAGGCCCTGTTGTCCCAGACCCGTGTACGCGTAACCGGCGGCCCCCGCCAGGGCAATCGGCAAGCCCAGCGCGGCAGAGGTACCGACGGCATTTCGTATCGGCACGTTGCACATCACCATCAGCGGAATGGAAACAACGCCGCCGCCGGCGCCGACCAGGCTCGAAATCACACCGACGAGGGCCGAGCCGGCGGACATTCCCGCCGGGCCCGGCAACCGCCTGCTGGGCGCCGGTTTCTTTCCCATGATCATCTGTGTCGCCGAGTAGGACACAAAGACCACGAAAACAACCGCAAGAAAACGCGTGTCGAGCCAGTCGGCGATGAAAGCGCCGAGCAAGGTGCCGATGACGAGGCCGGCGGCGGCGGTGCGAAAGATGTCCCAGCGAACGGCACCATGCATGTGGTGCGCGCGTATGCTCGACAACGAAGTGAAGACAATTGTCGTCAGTGACGTGCCCAGTGCCAGGTGCAGTACGCGGTCGGCGGGAAAGTCCTGCGCCGAAAACATGAATACCAGCAGTGGCACCAACAACATTCCGCCGCCGATGCCCAGCATGCCGGCGAACAGACCGACGAACAGACCCAGCAACAGATAGGCGATCCACCAGTCCACGCTTTGCCTCTAGGCTTCGATGAGCGACATGACGAACGCCCATTCAGCCGGGCTCACCGGTGTGATGGACAGGCGGTTGCCGCGTTTCAGGATCTGCATGGACGCAAGTTCGGGATGCGAACGCAGTTCCTGAATGTCGACAAGTCGTGTCTTGCGCACCAGAGTGACATCCACATTCACCCAGCGCGGGTTTTCGCGTGTCGCCTTCGGATCGAAGTACTCGCTGCCGCTGTCGAACTGCGTTTCGTCGGGATATGCATTGCGCGAGACTTTCGCGATGCCGGCAATTCCCGGTTGCGGGCAACTCGAATGATAAAAAAGGACCAGATCCCCGCGCTTCATGTCATCGCGCATGAAATTGCGCGCCTGATAGTTGCGTACGCCATTCCACGGCTCGGTTTTCTTTGGCCGCCTGGCCAGATCGTCGATGCCAAAAACGTCGGGTTCGGATTTCATCAGCCAGTAACGCATTGTCAGTATCGCCACCCGGTATCGTCAGTTTCCGCGCCGTGGAAAACCTGGCTGCGAAACAAAAAAAGCGGCTTGGCCGCTTTAATCACGTTTGCGCATCCCGCTAACGGTTTTCGCCGGTTCGATGAAGGGGTGCCCCCCGCGCATGCCGTCAGACCGATATCCTGAACCGTATGGTTCAAGAGCGGCCACCTTCCGAACGCCTTAGGTGCGTCCATGTCGGACGCGCACAACGACGTTACTTGAGTCGGCGACCTGGAGTGATCACGTTGGTTCAGAGAAACAACAGCCTAAACGCACACCGCAGGGGACATGGGATCAAGGATGAACCGTCAACTCAGAACAATTCATCCTGCGCGGCCAATACCTCGTCTATCCTGGTCCGCATCTCAGACATTCTACGCCGCACTTCGCCGAGGTCAACGCCACCCACACGCACTGACAACAACTCGTGTGCCATGTTGAGGGCGGCCATGATGGCAATCCGTTCGACGCCTATGACTTTGCCGCTATCGCGGATTTCGCGCATTTTGGCATCGAGATAACTGACCGCTTTCTGCAGTTCCTGCTTCTCATCTTCGGTGCACGCGACCCGGAACTGTCGGCCGAGTATGGAGACGTCCATTCCGGGCGCTTCCTTGCTCATTGCGCGTCTTCCGGAATTCTTTCCACAAGCGCTTCCAGACGGGTCGTGGCTGTGCTGATTTTCTCGCTCAGCCGCTGGTTCTCGTCGCGTGCCGTTGCCAATTGCTGGCGCAACTGTGAATTGTCCTTACGCAATCGTTGGCAGAGTAACGCTAACTGATGAACTTTATCGTCGAGGCTGTTGATCTCGGCTTCCATGGCACCACTATATTTAAAAGTTCTGAAAAGTCAACCGGTAACGGAATATATTGAATGTTGTTTAGCATCTTTGGTGCCAGCCGTCCCTGTTTCTTAGACGCTATGGCGGATCGCGACGGTGTACACTGCGTCCCGTTCCGAGGTGCCCTGACAATGATCTCCAGGGTTAAACGGGAAATCAGGTGAACCGGCCCGGATTCGCGGCAGTATGCGCCGCAAGTCCGGATTCGACAGTCCTGTGCTGCCCCCGCAACGGTAGGCGAGTGTGGGCGCGTCATCCACGGGTCCTTTTATAAGATCCCGAGCCACTGTGGCGAGAAAGCATGTTAGCGCTTACTCGCGATGGGAAGGCGACGCGTCAAGACTTGCGAGCCCGGATACCGGCCCTGTGAACAGCGACGGAGTTTCCGCGAGGGGCGGTAAACCGGCTGTTTCCATAACGCCTGGCTGCCTCCAGCGAAGCTCCCTGTTAATTCCGCGCACACGGCGGGTGTGCAGCACAGGAGAGCATCATGGCCACAAAACCTTGCCTGACCGGCGTTATCGGCGCGCTCGCATGCCTGACCGCAGCGGCTGCGGACAATGCCGATACCGACACTGCTCGCGCGAATCTCAGCACCGAAGACGTTGTCGTTACGGCAACGCGGTTTCCGGAAACCGATCTGAATCGTCCGGTCAATCTCACCGTGATCACACGGGAGGAGATCGAAGCCAGTCCCGCGAAAACGGTACCGGAGGTCCTTGCCGGCGAAGTTGGCGTCGTCAACAGTGAGCTTTTCGGCAACAACGGCGTAAGCACCAACATCGACTTGCGCGGTTTTGGCGCGACGGGGGGTCAGAATACGCTCATTCTCGTCAACGGCCGCCGCGTCAGCGACATTGACCTGTCGGGCGTCAAGTGGTCATCTATTCCCTTGTCATCGGTCGACCGCATAGAAATCATTCGCGGCAGCGGCTCGGTCCTCTATGGCGATGGCGCTGTGGCCGGTGTCGTCAACATCATTACCAGATCGCCAATCGGGGAAAGTAGCGGCGCGACGCTCGGTGCACGCTATGGCTCACTCGATACGCGGGAGGGCAAACTCAACGCCACGCTGATTGACGACAATTACGGGCTGAACGTCAACGCCTATAAATTCGCATCCGGTGGCTACCGCGACAACAACGAAAACGACGATTCGAGTGTGCAACTCGAAGCGCGGCGTGACGGCGTATCCAACGATCTTTCGTTGCAGCTCGGTAGCGACCGTCAGTCGGTGCGCTTGCCAGGTGGGCGCCTTGTTCAGCCAAGCGCCGACAAAAACGAACTTGAGGACGATCGGCGTGGCACCTCAACCCCGCTCGACTACGCGACACGGGATGGCGCATTTGCAACATTCGGCCTATCGAGCCGGCAGGACTATGGCCTGATAGACGCCGAGCTTGGATACCGTGAAAAGGAGCAATCCTCATATTTCTATTCCAATGGTTTTCCGGATTACCGGGAGGTTGACCTCGACGTCTGGAGTTTCACGCCGCGTATAAAGATCCCGTTCCTGCTTGGCCGAACCGATCATCAACTCGTAGTCGGTGTTGACGTTTACGACTGGGACTATCGACTGCATACCTCGAACGATCCGGTCAATATCGCCACGCCCATCAACCAGGTGCGCGCCACCCAACTGGACTATGCCTACTATCTTTACGACACGATCAGATTCGCCGACGCCTGGCAAGTGTCGTTGGGCTGGCGCGAACAGTGGCAGGAAATCGAGGCCACGGATGATTACGATGCGACCGCTCCCGGCGGCGCGTTCGGCTCTGGCGCTCCCGGTGGGCAGCAGGATTTGCGAGAGCATGCCTATGACCTCGGTCTGCGTTATGAACTCGGCATGCAATGGGCAATGCTCGCCAAGACGGGGCGCAGCTTTCGCTTTGCGACGGTCGACGAGATTTACGACTTTGCGGGCCCGCCGCTGTTCCAGCGCGAGTTCCAGTTTCTTCGCCCCCAGACCGCGGAAAGCCTGGACATTGGCATAGAGCGCCGATGGAATGCAAAGCTTCTGCGGGCGACGGTTTTCCAGATCGACGTTGAGGATGAAATACACCTGGATAACTACAGCACCGGCATCGGTAATACCAATTTGCCAGCGTCAAGGCGGCGTGGTTTCGAACTTGAACTCGCCTCCACGGTTGGCGATGTTGATCTCGGAGTGACCTACGCCTACACCGAGGCCAAGTTCCTGGAGGGAACGTTCGACGCTGTTGGTGGCCCGGTCGACATTGGCGGCAAGACCGTACCTCTGGTGCCGCGCGACAAGGTCACTCTCAACGCCCACTGGACGATAACGCCCCGCGCATTCGCCACGCTTGCCTACCGCTACGTCAGTGATCAGTTCATGGATAACGATGAACCGAACGATTTCGGCACCAAAATCCCGGCCTATTCAGTATTGGATCTGAAGTATTCACACCAAATCGAATCCTGGAATCTGGGGTTGGTGATAAACAACCTGCTCGACGAGAAGTACTACACGTACGCGGTGAGCAGTACGACGACCGACGCCTACAACGCCTACCCGCTGCCGGAACGAACCGTAACGGTTTTCGCCGAGTACCGCTTCGGGAATTAAGCGTCACGATCCCGGCCACGCGCCGGCGGTCCGTCCAGCAGGCGGGGACACTCACGCCCCTGCGAAACCGCCGGGGCACGCCCATTTTGTTTTTTCATATCCTCTGTTATGGTGCGCGCCATGCAGCACATGACCAGCACGCAACTCTATTTACGACTGCTGGCTTACGTGCGCCCCTACCTTTGGGTCTTTTCCCTTTCCATCCTGGGAATGCTCATCAGTGCGGCAACCGAAGTCGCGCTGCCTGCTGCGGTCAAACCCTTCCTTGACGGGACGTTCGTCAACAAGGATCCGGTGCTGATCAAATGGACGCCGATTGCCTTGATTCTGTTGTTCGCCTTCCGTGGCGTCGGCAGCTTCCTCGGCCAGTACGCCAGTGCCTGGGTTGGCAACAAGGTCGTCATGGATCTGCGCGACCAGATGTTTCGACGCATGCTGTCCCTGCCGCTTGGATACTTCCATGACCACACCACCGGTAACCTCCTGTCGCGCTTTACCTACGACGTCGCACAGGTCACGCAAGCCGCTACCCAGGTGGTGACCGTTCTGGTCAAGGACACCCTGACCATCATCGGGCTGTTCGCCTACCTCTTGTACGTCGACTGGCAGCTGACTCTGATTTCGCTGGTAATGATTCCGCCCATCGCTCTCGTTGTGCGTTATTTCAATATTCGCTTGCGACACACCAGCCGCTCGACCCAGACGGCCATGGGCGACCTGACCCAGGTCGTGCAGGAAACGATTGACTGCAACAAGGTGGTGAAGATTTTCGGCGGGCAGGACTATGAAACCCGCCGTTTCAACGACACCAGCAATACCCTGCGCAGATTCATGATGAAACAGACCGTTGCGGCCGCGGCCAATGTCCCGATCGTGCAGTTGTTTGCGGCGCTCGCAACGGCGGTGGTCGTTTACTACGTTACGGTCCAGGCGCAACAGAATGCGACGACAGTGGGCGGATTTGTCTCGTTTCTTGCGGCGATGCTGATGCTCACCGCACCATTGAAGCGGCTTACCGGCGTAGCGGAACATCTGCAGCGCGGTCTTGCGGCGGCGGAATCGGTGTTCGCATTGATCGACGAAATGCCCGAGCCCGATAGCGGCACCGTCGATTTGCCCCGCGCCAGGGGCGAGTTGCGGTTCGACCACGTCAATTTTCGATATGCGGGCAGCAGCCGGCCGGCACTGACCGACATCAGCCTGACGATTTCCCCGGGTGAAACCGTTGCGCTGGTCGGCTCTTCAGGTGGCGGCAAGACGACGTTTGCCAACATGGTGCCGCGATTCTTCAGTCCCGACTCGGGGCGCATCCTGCTCGATGGCCATGACATTAGTTCGCTAACGCTGTCGAGCCTGCGTGCGAACATCGCGCTCGTCAGCCAGGAAGTCGCGTTGTTCAACGACACCGTCGCGGCCAACATTGCCTACGGCGTCAGCGCCGGGGCGAGCCGCGAGGACATTATTGCAGCGGCGGAAGCGGCGCACGCGATGGAGTTCATCAATGCCATGCCGCAGGGGCTCGATACACTGATCGGCGAGAACGGTGTGCGCCTTTCCGGTGGCCAGCGCCAACGCCTTGCCATTGCACGCACCATCCTCAAGAACACCGCGGTGGTAATCCTCGACGAAGCAACCTCGGCGCTCGACTCGGAATCGGAAAAGCACGTGCAGGCCGCGCTCGATTCGCTCATGCAGGGGAGGACAACCGTGGTCATTGCCCACCGTCTGTCCACCATAGAAAATGCCGACCGTATCGTTGTTCTCGACGAAGGGCGTATTGCGGAAAGCGGCACGCATAGCGAACTGCTTGCCCGCGGCGGAATCTATTCCCGCTTGCACCAGTTGCAGTTTGCGTTTGCCGGAAACGGCACGGAAACCAGCTGAACGGACCGACCGGTCCGGACCTTCCCGGACAAGCATCCCTGGCGATTACGCCTGCAGCGCACAGTTCGTCCGCCGGCAGTGCCGCAACCCAATGCCCCCGGAACGGGCCGGAATCCGCGTACCGGCGAAGGGTCGAGACC
Organism: Betaproteobacteria bacterium SG8_40; assembly: GCA_001304425.1. Taxonomy (GTDB): domain Bacteria; phylum Pseudomonadota; class Gammaproteobacteria; order Burkholderiales; family Eutrophovitaceae; genus SG8-40. The sequence goes on along the minus strand of LJTS01000021.1, from coordinate 5,935 downwards.
GGGATAACCCTCGGCACGGTATTTCCCCGGTCTTGAAAAGCCGCGGACAGATTTTTGTCCAAGCCTGTAAACGAATGCGTGCCGAAATCGTTGAGGAGTCTTTGATCAGGGACAGAGAGCGAACATCGGTTTCAGCTTTCAATGTGCCGTGATGTACGCGACGTTTTCGTGACAGATTTGTTACAACTTGTTTCTCATGCTTTGGGAGAATGACTGGTGAAGAAAAACGGCAAGAACATTTTTGAGCTGTACGCAAAAGATCCGCAACAAGCCGACCGAGTCGTGTTCGGGCGCGAAACGTATCCTGATCGGCGCGGCTTTCTGAAAGGTGCGGGGCTGGCCGGCATGGCCGCGCTGCTGGGCGGCGCGATTCCGTTCCACCGGAACATGCCGGGCGGCCTGATACCTGTGGCGCTGGCGGAAGAAGCCTTCCGCATCGAAAACAAGGATGGTCTGGTCATTCTCAACGATCGACCGGTCAATGCCGAGTGTCCGGCCCACCTGCTCGATGACGAAGTCACGCCTACCGCGCGGCACTTTGTCCGTAACAACGGCGCGCCTCCTTCCAACATTGATGCCTCGGGCTGGCGGTTGCAGATTGACGGGGAGGTCGCCTCTCCGATGACGCTCGGCATCGAGGACCTGAAAAAAAGGTTCGAGGTCGTGAAGCTGCAACTGCAACTGGAGTGCGGCGGTAATGGGCGCGCCTTTTTTGATCCCAAGGCCAAAGGCAACCAGTGGACGCTCGGCGCGGTCGGCTGTTCCGAGTGGACCGGCGTGAGGCTTGCCGACGTGTTGAAAGCCGCCGGCGTGAACAGCAAGGCGGTCTATACCGCGCATTACGGTGCCGACACCCACCTTTCCGGCGATGCCGACAAGGAACCGATCTCGCGCGGCGTACCGATCGGCAAGGCGCTCAGCCCCTATAACCTCATCGCGTTCGAGCAGAACGGCGGGCCTTTGCATCCGATGAACGGTGCGCCGTTGCGATTGGTGGTGCCGGGTTGGCCGGGTTCGTGTTCGCAGAAATGGCTGACACGGATCCAGATCCGCGACCGTGTCCATGACGGCGCCAAGATGACCGGGACTTCCTACCGCGTGCCGGCCTATCCGGTCAAACCCGGAGAGGACGTGCCCAAGGAGGATTTCCGCATCATCGAATCGATGCCGGTGAAGTCTCTCATCACTTATCCTGAAAGCGGCATCGAGTTATCGGGCGCGCGGGAGCTTACGGTACGTGGCCATGCATGGGCTGGCGACAATGCCGTGAGGTCAGTCGAACTGTCGATCGACTTCGGTGCGACCTGGATCAGGGCGGATCTGCGTGCACCGGCAAACCCGTTTGCATGGCAGCACTTCAGCGGGCAGGTCCGTTTCCCGAGTAACGGCTATTACGAAGTGTGGGCGCGTGCCACCGACGATGCTGGCAGGCAACAACCGTTCGCGATCGCCTGGAATCCGAAAGGCTATCTGAATAACTCCATGCACCGCATCGCGGTCCGCGTGGCGTGAGCGCAAGGGTAATCCTGCCGCTGTGCCTGGTCGCGATCGGCATCTGGCTGGCGGCAGTTGCGAGTGCCGAGCCGGCGGTGGAGCCGATTTCGGAGAAGCTCGCGTCCGCTGATGCCGGGGTTGGGGAGAAGGCCTTTGCGCAATGCTCGGCCTGCCATGTCGCGAAACCCGGCGCGCAGGTCACGGTCGGCCCCAATCTGTGGAATGTTGTCGGGCGCCCGGTCGCGGCGCAATCCGGCTATGACTACTCGGAATCGCTGAAACAGGTGTCCGGCGAGTGGGATTTCGAGCGGCTCAACGTCTACCTGTACGATCCGAAGCTGCTTGCACCCGAAGGCCGTATGCCATTCCCCGGAGTCAAATCGACGGCTGAACGGGCGCATCTCATCGCTTATCTGCGAACATTGAGCGATGCTCCGGCAGCATTGCCCGAGGCCGGCACTGCGTCAGCCGGTGTGGCGAGCGTGGGCGACGATCCGCAGCAGTGGCAGGGATTGCCACCGGGTCCGGGCCGTGAGGAGGTCTTTTACCGCTGCAAGGCCTGTCACTCGCTGATGATCGTCAAGCAGCAGGGTCTCAGTCGGGCGGCATGGGACCAGTCGCTCGAATGGATGGTAGAGGAACAAGGCATGACGCCAATCGAGGACCCCGCGACACGCAATCGCGTGCTCGATTATCTGGCAACGCACTTCGGCCTCGATTAGCGACGACTCGCGGCCTGCCCCGCCCGGAGCGGTACGCTCCGTACAAATCCGTCGCGGGGCTTGACAGATGCGCATCGCGCTGGCGATGCTGCCCCCTTGCCCGCAAAAACCAATGCACCACGGGAGGGGATAATGACGCTCGACAAAGCAGGCATCGCTGCCGCGGCTCTGGCCTTGCTCGTTTGCACCGGGCTGGTCCCGGCGCATGCCGCCAAGTACACCATGGTGATCAGCCACCTTGCGCCCGAGGATCTCGGCAACAATGAGATGCACCCGGCGATGAAGCATTTCGAGTCGATACTCGAAGCGGCCACCGGCGGCGACATCGACGTGCAGGTATTCGGTAACGGCCAACTCGGCTCTGAAGTTGAAACGGCCAGGCAAGCACAGGCGGGGCGACTCGTTCAGGCGTCGCTGATTTCCTCGGGCGCGATGTCGTCTTTCTTCCCCGATTACCAGATCGTCACCACGCCGTTCCTGTTCCCGGACTATCGCATCGCGCGCGCCTATTTCGATGGCGAATGGCATGCCAATTTCATGCGTGGCACCCTCAAGTCGGGCCTGCGTTATCTGGGCACCCTCGATGATGGCGGCGGTTTCGTTGCCTTTACCAACAACAAGCGGCTGATCAAGACCGTTGCCGACATCAAGGGGTTGAAGATTCGCGTCGAAGAAAACCCGGCGCATGTCGCGACAATGAAAGCCCTTGGCGCGTCGGCCACGCCGCTGCCCTGGGGCGAGGTAATTACCGCCCTTAACACCGGTCTGGCGGACGGACAGTTCAACGCACCCGGTGTCAGCCTCGCGTTCAAGCTGTGGGAAGTAAACGACTACACGACCTGGAGCGGGCATGTGTACAACTCCGTGTCCTGGGTGGTTAGCGACAAATGGTTCGGAAAATTGCCGAAGAATTATCAGGAGGCGGTTCTGGAATCGGCGCGTGAAGCGGTGCAGGTTTCGCACGGTATTGCCGTGCTCGCCGCGATCAAGGGATGGGAAGCCTCCTGCAAGAACTTCAAGAAATGCCACATCCTGACGCAGGCCGAAAAGCAGGCCATGGCGGAAGTTGCCCGGCCGGCATGGAGAAAATGGGTGACCGGGGACTTCGGCATCAAGGAAAAACTGGTCGACGACTTATGGCAGGAAGTTGCGCGACTGGAACGCGAAACCGACCAACGCGATCATCGCCGCTACGGGCGCTGACCGGCACATGCAAGCCGTAGCGGCGTCAAGGCGCGCCAGCGACTGGGTGAACACCGTCGCACTGTATGTCTGTGTGGGCTGCGTGCTGTCGATGCTGTCGATCTCCTTCATTGGTTTCTTCTATATGCTGGTCACGGGCGAGGCGCTGAGCTGGACGTATTCGCTCGCGCGCCTGTTCATACCGTGGATCGGTATGCTCAGCATCACTGTTGCCTTTCACGGCGGCGAGCATGTCGCCATGAACCTCCTTGCGCGGCTGTTGCCCGCTCCGCTGGCGGCGCTCCTGCGGTATGCGGGGCTTGCCGCGGTCGCTGTTTTCGCAGCCTTGCTGCTGTGGTTTGGCTGGCAATATTTTTCGTCTACGACCCAGTACTACATGGTGTCCGACCAGTTGCAGATTCATGCTCGCTGGGTAACGGCATGCGTGCCGGTCAGCGGCGCAATATTGGTCGTGCACCTGGTCAACGGGACGGCCATCCTTGGCGCTTTCGAAACTCCCCTGCAAGAAACCGCATCGCTGGAAGCGGGCTCGCGCGAGTCTCAACCCACTGCTTCCCACCAGGCCGGGCCGGGCTGATGGCCGCTGCGCTCGCATTCTTTCTGATCCTGCTGCTGATCGGCGCGCCGATTGCGTTGGTCATGGCGTTCTCCGGCCTCGCCGGAGCAGTGTCGCTCGGCGGCTTCGAGTTCCTCGAGATTCTCCCCGACCGCATGTTGTCGGGTGTGAGCGGCTTCCTGCTGATGGCGATTCCTTATTTCATCTTCACCGCCGAGCTGATGAACCGTGCCGGCCTGACGCAACGCCTGATCGATTTCAACAACGCGCTTCTGGGCCGGGTGCGCGGCGCGCTCAGCCACGTCAACATTACCACCAGCCTGTTTTTCGCCGGCCTCACGGGGGCGGCGATCACCGATACCGTAGCCGTCGGCAAGCTGATGATCCCGGCAATGAAGAAAGAGGGCTATCCGGCTGACTACAGTGCCGCGGTCACCGCGTGTTCGTCGGTGGTCGGCCCTATCATCCCGCCCAGTGTCGTGATGGTTGTCTATGCCACCATCCTGCAGGACATATCCGTCATCTCGCTGTTTGTCGCAGGGATCGTTCCGGGCTTGCTGCTGGTGGGCGCGCTGCTGCTGGTCAGTATCTGGCTCGCCTGGCGGCGCAACTACCCGGTGCACGGCGACGGCGGATTGGTGCTCGCGCTCAAGGCGTTTTTGCCGACGTTGCCCGCGTTGCTGGTGCCAGTGATTATTCTCGGCGGGATTCTCAGCGGATTGAGTACCGTAACGGAAGCCTCGGCGTTTGCTGCCGTTTACACAATCGCCGTCGGCATGTTCGTTTACCGTCACCTTTCGTTGAAGACGGTATGGGAGGCTCTGCTCACCACAGTGCGCTTGTCGGGCGTCGTGTTCTTCCTGCTCGGCGCCTCGACGGTGCTCGGCTGGTTCGTCACCCGCTCCGGCATCACGCGCGACGCAGCGGATCTGATCGCCGGTTTCAGTACCGATCCGCTGGTGCAGATTCTTCTGGTCAATATCTTGTTGTTGTTGATTGGCACGGCAGTCGACGTCCTGCCGGCTCTGGTAATCGTTGCGCCAGTGCTGGTGCCGGCGATGGTTCAACTCGGTTTCGACCCGCTGCACTTCGCGATGGTGATGATTCTGACCCTCAATATCGGCAACATCACGCCCCCGGTGGGAATGACGCTGATGACCGCCGCGCAAATTGCCAAGGTCAGCTACGAGAGCGCCATCCGTGCCTCCCTGCCGTTCTATGTGAGTTTTATCGCGGTGATTGCCGTGGTTTCGGCGTGGCCGCGTGTCGTGCTGTGGTTGCCGGAGCTGCTGCGCTAGAGCCGCGGGGGCTCGCCTTGTCACGGCTTGCAGCGTCGCGCGGGCATCGCAGGCAGATCCCCGCAGGATGAAGCCCGCCGTCAGTCGCGTGGGTTATATTTGCGAACGCACAGTTGCGATCCGGCCAGTGGACACTCCGGACAGACAGACATGACCGGTCAAGATTACTTTTCGAAGACATACGGGATCGCACGCTCGCGTTTTATTGCCGCGGCATGTGCTGCCGGTGCCCGGATGGATGAAGTCAATCTCGATGTCACCGGTCCGGCCGATCTGCCGCTGGCAATCGAGATTGCGTGGATCGGAGCGCAGCTGCCGTCACGCGTGGTCATCCACTCATCCGGCATACACGGGGTTGAAGGTTTTGCCGGTTCGGCCGTTCAGCTCGCATTGCTTGATTCCCCGCTCGATATCCCGCAGGACGCAGCGCTCATTCTGGTCCACTGCCTCAACCCGTACGGGATGGCGTGGCTTCGACGGGTCAATGAGAACAATGTCGACCTGAACCGGAATTTCATTCTGGATGAGGAAAGACGAGCCGGCGTTGCCGATATCTATCGCCTGCTTGATCCGCTGCTCAACCCTGCGTGCCTGCGACCGGGTCCTGACCTATTTTATCTGCGCGCGTTTCAGTCCATCCTCAAATACGGCATGCCGGCGCT
>LJTS01000252.1 GCA_001304425.1 Betaproteobacteria bacterium SG8_40 | reverse complement strand
GCCTTGCTTCGAGGAAACGTCATCCAGACCAGCGCGTTGAACAGATCATGCCAGTTCGACTCGCGCACCATCACTTCTCCCCGAAGGAAGATGCGCGGCTCGTAAGCATCCTCAAACCGGGCCGGCCTGCCCTCCTGGGGAACAAAGCGTATCGGTTCGCCATTTGCGTTCACGACCAACTGGTCGCGCCTCTGCGCAGCGTCGTTGAGCGCAGCCACGTCAGGCCAGCGATCAACCGGCATGCCGCGCAATACCGGATCCAGAGAAGCGAACAGGGCGTTCCCGCTCGCCCGGAACACGCTCCACGATGACGCGTTCGCGGCCGCACGGGCCTCATCGGTTAACATTGGCTATAGACAAATGCTGGGCTGGAAATACAAGCTGGGAAGTGTATTGTGACTGAAAGAATCGATTGTGCCGTCATCGGTGCGGGTGTCGTCGGACTTGCGGTCGCCCGCGAACTCGCGCTTGCCGGGCGCGAAGTCATCTTGCTTTAAGCCGAAGACGCAATCGGCACCCACACCAGTTCGCGCAATTCCGAGGTCATACATGCCGGCATTTACTACCCGAAGGGCTCGCTCAAGGCGCGCCTTTGCGTCGAAGGCAAGAAACTGCTCTACGCCTACTGCCGCGAACGCGACGTCGCGCATGCTCAAATCGGCAAGGTAATCGTTGCCACCAACGAATCCGAGCTGGCCGCCGTCGGCGGCTACATCGGCAAGGCGAAAGACAACGGCGTCAACGACCTGCGCAACTTGTCCGCACAAGAGTTGTCCCGAATGGAGCCGGCGCTGCGCTGTGTCGGCGGCGTCTTCTCGCCATCGACGGGCATTATCGACAGCCACGCGCTCATGCTCAGCTTGCAGGGTGACGCCGAGAACGCCGGCGCAATGATGGTTTTCAAGAGTCCGATCGGGTCCGGACAGATCACCGGCGACGGCATTGAACTTGAAGTCGGTGGTGCCGAGCCGATGTCCATCGTCTGCAACAGCGTCGTGAACTGCGCCGGACTGCACGCCACGCATGTCGCACGGACGATTCACGGGGTGCCTGCGGACAGGATTCCGCCAGCGTACTTTGCCAAGGCACACTACTACACGCTCAGCGGCAAATCGCCGTTCAACCACCTCATCTACCCGGTGGCGCAAACGGCATTTCTGGGGGTGCACCTGACCCTCGACCTGGGCGGGCAAGCGCGCTTCGGCCCCGACCTCGACTGGATCGATGACGTCGACTACACCTTCGATAACCAACGCGAGCCGCTGTTCTACGACGCGATCCGCCGCTACTGGCCCGACCTCAAGGACGGCCAGCTCCAGCCCGGCTATACCGGCATTCGCCCGAAGATTTTCGCATCGACGGCCCCGCCGATCACGGCGTCCCGGGGCTGGTGAACCTGTTCGGCATCGAATCACCGGGGCTGACCTCCTGCCTGGCGATAGCCGAACATGTCGGGAGTTTGTTGTAACGCTCGACCTTCGCGGCGTAGTCATTCAGATTTGCAGGCCTGACCACGAAACCAGACGTCGCCTGCCAACCATCCCACACGCCCAACCCCTTCTGAACCGCCGAGTAACACAGGAGCGACAGGGGAAGTCGGCGAGGACTGTTTGAGTCCGTGCGGATTCTTCGCGCGGGCGAGTTCCGCAGCCGCCGCGCTACCCCCGGCTAACCAGAACGACAAGGGTTGGCTGCAGAATTCAGCTCATAAAAAGAAGCCCCGACAAATCGGGGCTTTTTTCATCATTTGGCGAGGTCACGGTTCACGCCGCTTTCTTCGCACTCCTGATCGCCTGCCAGACTTTTTCCGATGTGGCCGGCATCTCGATGGTCGTCACACCAAGCGGGCGCAAGGCATCCAGCAAGGCGTTGAGTACCGTTGGCGTGCCGCCGACCGTACCCAACTCACCGACACCTTTGGCACCGAGCGGGTTGATCTTGCAAGGCGTCGACTCGTCGGTGTGCGTGTCGAAATCCGGCAGATCGTCGGCACGCGGCAGGCAATAATCAAGGAGTGACCCGTTGAGCAACTGGCCGCTGTCGGGTTCGTAACAGGCTTGCTCGAGCAGCGCCTGGCCCACCGCCTGGGCAATGCCGCCGTGAACCTGACCGGCAACGATCAGCGGATTGATCACCCGCCCGACGTCGTCCATCGTCGTGTAGCGAACGATTTCGGTAACGCCGGTCTCCGGATCGATTTCCAGCTCGCACACGTGGCAGCTATTGGGCCAGGACGGACCGTCAACTTTCTGTGTCGTCCTGATCGCGATACGTTTCTCCGGTTGTTTGGCTGCCAGTTCGAACAGATCGATACCCATGTCGGTCCCGGCAACGGTGAAACGCCCGTCTTCGTAACCGATGTCCGACGCCGAAGCCTCCAGCGACTCCGCCGCCAGTTCCTTGCCTTTTTCAACCGCTTCCTTCGAAGCGGTCTGCATCGCCGAGCCGCCGATATACAGGGAGCGGCTGCCCATGCTGCCGATACCCTGTGCGACGTCGCTGTCGCCCTGCACGATCTCGATGCGTTCCGGATCAAGGTCTAGCGTCTCCGAAAGGATCTGGATATAACTGGTTTCGATCCCCTGCCCCATCGCCTGCATCGCCGTGTAGACACGCACTTTGCCGTCAGCCTCGACATGCAGATCGATGGTCTCTTCGTGCACCACTCCGGTCCATTCGAGAAAGGTCGAAATCGCCCGCCCGCGCAACTTGCCGCGCGCCGCCGATTCCTTCTTGCGCTTCTCGTAACCCTTCCAGTCCGCCTGTTCCAGGATCCGGTCGAGCATGTGGGGAAAATTCCCGCTGTCGAACTTCTCGCCCATCGGCGTCTTGTAAGGCATCTGCTCGGGCCGGATCATGTTGCGCCGGCGCAACTGCGCCGGATCGATCTTCATTTCCGCCGCCGCCTGATCCATCAGCCGCTCGATCAGGAATATCATTTCCGGCCGCCCGGCGCCGCGGTAAGCGCCCACCACGTTGGTATTCGTCAACAGCGCGGTTCCCTGCAAATGCAAGGCGGGAATGTCATACACGCCGGTGACTACCTTGGGGCCGACCGCCACAACGATCACCGCACCCGGCCCGCTCGCATGCGCGCCGATGCTTCCCTGGATGTCGACCCGCAAGCCGAGAATACGGCCGTCGGCGTCCAGCGCCAGTTCCGCACGGTCGATCTGGTCGCGGCCATGATTGCCTACCAGGAATTCCTCGCTGCGCGTGGCACGCCAGTGCACCGGGCGCTTGAGCTTGCGCGCGGCGTAGGCGCACACGCAGTCTTCCGGATAGAGCTGGGTCTTCATGCCGAATCCCCCGCCGACATCGCCGACGCGCACGCGGACCTGCTCTTTCGGAATCTTCAGGACGGCATCAGCCAGCGTGCCCTGCAGGCCGGCCGGATTCTGGCAACTGGTATAGAGCGTGACGCGCCCGGTTTTTTCGTCGAAGTCACCTATGCTGCCGCGCGGCTCCATGGTTACCGGCACCAGACGCTGGTTATACAGTGACAGGCTGGTTACGTGCTTGGCCCTGGCAAAGGCGCCATCGGTATCGTCCTTGCTGCCGAACACGGTCTGCGCCGCGATGTTGCCCGGCGCGCCCGGCCAGATCAGCGGCGCATCCTTCGCCGCCGCCTGCGCGATGGTGACGACAGCCGGCAATTCCTCGTACTCGACGGCGACCCTCTCGGCAGCATCTTCGGCCTGCGCGCGAGTCTGCGCGACCACCGCGGCAACGGCTTCGCCGACGTAGCGCGCCGTATCCACGACAAGCGGCCAGTGCGGCGGGCCATCCATGTCCTTGCCATCGGCCCGCTTCAGCCCGGCACCGGTCGGCAGCGGCCCAAGCCCGTCGGCCTCGAGGTCGGCACCGGTATACACGGCCACGACGCCGGGCATCGACGCGGCGGCCGAAGTATCGACCGATACAACGCGCGCGTGAGCGTGCGGGGAGCGAACGAAGGTCACGAAAGCCTCCCCGGGCAGCGTCATGTCGTCGAGGTACTGTCCCGTTCCAAGCAACAGCCGCAGGTCCTCGCGCCGCTTGATTGCCTGTCCAATGCCGTATTTAGCCATTTGCGTGTCCTGTCTGGATTTCATACATACGTTGGCGAACTCGGCCGTCGCCATCGGCGACGGGTCCGGATAGGGGATTCTACGATACTCGCGCCGGCATTTTCCTGCGCAAACCAAACTCCGGTTGATATGCGGGCGCACGTTGTCTAGCATTCAGTGTTTCCGGCGAGCCGCAACCGCTTGCCACGCCAGAACAAACGCTGAACAAGGAAACGCACATGCCAGTCCGGCTCTCCATGACCGTTAACGGCAAGGCCGTAGCGGCCGAAGTTGCCTCGCGCACCCTGCTCGTCGACTTTCTCCGGGACCAGCTTCGCCTGACCGGCACGCACATCGGCTGCGACACTGCGCAGTGCGGGGCGTGCACCGTTCACATCGACGGACGGGCGGTGAAATCCTGCAACATGCTCGCCGCGCAGGCTGATGGCGCCAAAGTCACCACCATCGAGGGACTTGCCGACTCCGAAGAAAAGATGCATCCGATGCAATCGGCCTTCCGCGACCACCACGGGCTGCAATGCGGTTATTGCACGCCGGGCATGATCATGAGTGCACTCGACCTCGTCGCCCGCAATCCCGATCCGGATGAGGCGCAGATCCGCGACGGACTGGAAGGCAATCTGTGCCGCTGCACCGGGTACCACAATATCGTCAAAGCGGTTAAGGCCGGTGCTGCGGCGATGAAGAAATAGACAGGGCAGCAGTGACAAGAATGACGGCGGCGGACAAGCCGTGGCGGCCGGCGCACGAAGGAATCGATAGCAGGCTCGCCGGTTAATCAGCGGACCGCTTGCAGCGCCATCAACGAACGCAAACAGTAACGACAAAGCACGAAGCTCGCGGAGATCACCATGTACGAATTCAACTATCAAAAAGCCACCAGCGTCGCCGATGCCGCCGCAAAGCTCGGCGCCGGCGAAAGCGCCCAGCTGCTGGCCGGCGGCCAGACGCTGATCGCCGCAATGAAGCTTCGCCTCGCCAGCCCCACCGATGTCATCGATCTTGGCGGAGTTGCCGAGCTACGCGGAATCAAGGCGGATGGCAAGGGCATCACCATCGGCGCGATGACGACGCATGCCGAAGTCGCTTCTTCGAAAGACGTCAACAAACAGATTCCCGCGCTCGCTGCGCTCGCCGAGAGCATCGGCGACCCGATGGTGCGCAACATGGGAACCATCGGCGGGTCAGTGGCCAATAACGATCCCGCCGCCGATTATCCTGCCGGCCTGGTCGGGCTGGGTGCCACGGTAAAGACGAATCAGCGCGAGATCGCCGCTGACGATTTTTTCACCGGCATGTTCATGACCGCTCTCGAACCGGGCGAGATCATCGAGTCGATTCGCTTTCCGAAACCGGCGCGTGCCGCTTACATGAAATTCGCCAATCCCGCGTCGCGATACGCCATCGTCGGCGTATTCGTCGCCCAGACCGGTGACGCGGTTCGGGTCGCGGTGACCGGCGCCGGTGCCGGTGTTTTCCGTGTGCCGGAAATGGAGCAGGCTCTTGCCGCGAAGTTTGCACCGGACGCTATCGCAGCTATCACCGTGACCAGCGACGGGTTGAATGCCGACATGCACGCCAGCGCCGAGTACCGCGCGCATCTGGTCGGGGTCATGGCCAAACGCGCAGTGGAGCGGGCGCTTGCCGGATAAGCCCCGCCTTCATCCGGATTCCGTAGACGACACGCTCAAGCTGTTATCCGCCGCCGACTA
>LJTS01000251.1 GCA_001304425.1 Betaproteobacteria bacterium SG8_40 | reverse complement strand
CGGAATAACATGGCGCCCGCCTGACATGCCAAACCAGCCAGAAAAGCGAAGCATATGAGGGCAACGACTCCGTCAGCCTTCGTGCAGTGGTTCCGGTCTGCCGCGCCATATATTCATGCGTTCCGTGGCCGGACCTTTGTCATCGCGTTTGGCGGCGAGGTGGTGGAAGACGGCAACTTCGTCGAGCTTACCCACGATCTCAATCTGCTCGCGAGCGTCGGCGTCAGGCTGGTGCTGGTCCATGGCGCCCGTCCGCAAATCGAACGTGAGCTGGACCTGCGCGGCATACAGCAGCGCTATGCCGGCGGGTTACGGGTCACGGACGAGGACGCGCTGGGTTGCGCCAAACAGGCCAGCGGCCGCCTGCGGGTAGAAATTGAGGCGCTGTTGTCCATGGGACTGCCCAACTCGCCCATGGCCGGCAGTGAAATCCGGGTCGCCTCCGGCAACTTCATCGTGGCGCGGCCACGCGGCGTCGTCGATGGTGTGGACATGCTCTATACCGGCGAGGTTCGCACGATAGAGGCGGATGCTATTCGCCGCCGGCTGGACCACAATGAACTGGTCCTGATCTCACCGCTCGGCTATTCACCCACTGGTGAGATTTTCAACCTCATACTCGAGGATGTCGCAGCCGAGTGCGCGATCGCATTGCAGGCGGAAAAACTCATCATCCTCACCGACGAAACCGGAGTCAAAGACCGCAAGGGCGACCTGGTTCGCGAACTCACGGTGTCCGGCGCACAAGCCCTGCTCAAGGCGGGCAAGAAGGCCAGCACCTTTGCCACCCAGTATCTGCCGGTAGCAATCAAGGCGTGCCTGGGCGGCACCGGCCGCGTTCACCTGATCGACCGCATGGTCGATGGCGGCGTGCTGCTGGAACTGTTCACCCATGAGGGCGTTGGCACCATGGTCAGCAGGGACCCGCTCGAACGGTTGAGGCAGGCCACGATCGACGACGTCGGCGGCATTCTCCAGCTGATCGAGCCACTGGAGGCCGAAGGCGCTCTGGTAAAGCGTTCGCGGGAACTGCTCGAGATCGAGATCGACCGTTTCATCGTTCTGGAACATGATCGGCTGATCGTCGGCTGCGCCGCACTGTACGCTTTCCCGGAACAGCGAAGCGGAGAGTTGGCTTGCTTTGCCGTTCATTCGCATTTCCGCAACGCCGGGGCGGGCGAGATCATGCTTCGCGAAATCGAGAAACGGGCGAAAAGAATGAAGCTGAATCGCCTGTTCGTGCTCACGACAGTCACGTCGCATTGGTTTGTCGAGCACGGCTTCGAGAACGCGCCGGTTTCGGTGCTTCCGGCACGCAAGGCCGCCCTCTACAACTATCAGAGAAAATCCCGCGTGTTGCAGAAGAAGCTGACATAGCCGGGCCCGGACCACCCGCCTGAAGAAAATGAACCTTTGGGCCAGGCTGCTCTCAATAGGCTGACAATGTAACAAATGTGCAATATTTCTCGACCGAAGCAAGACATTCAGTTATGAATAGAAAAGTAAACTGCGTAAAGCTGAACAAGGAAGCGGAAGGACTGCAGTTTCCGCCTTTCCCCGGAGAACTTGGCAAGCGCATCTTTGAAAATGTTTCGCAGGAGGCATGGCGGGGCTGGCTGGAGCATCAGAAGATGCTGGTCAACGAAAACCGGCTCAGCCTGGCCGACCCGGCCGCGCGCAAGTATCTGATGGAGCAAACAGAGAAATACTTCTTCGGCCCTGGTGCGGACAGTGCCAGCGGTTACGTGCCGCCGCAACGCTAGAGCGATTTCACCTTTGCAATCGGGCGCGCCCATGCGGCTGCGAGCCCGGCGTCAGGTAATACCATGCTGTTCAACAAAGCAGGATCACGTGCCAGCGGCGGCACCGGCCCGACCGACCGGGCCCGGCGCCGCAAAGCGGTGCTGGCAGGCTCCAAATCCATCCGCAAATCCGTCGCCGACCCGAAACTGTTTCTCAACCGGGAACTGTCGCAACTCGAGTTCAACCGGCGCGTGCTCGCGCAGGCGGAGGATGCCGACATGCCTTTGCTGGAGCGGCTGCGATTTCTGTGCATCGTATCGAGCAATCTCGACGAGTTCTTCGAGATACGGGTTGCCAGCCTGAAGGCACAGATTGACCTTGGCGTCGAAGTCAGCGGCGCCGACGGTTCCGCGCCGGCTGAGGTGTTCGGGGAAATTGCGGCGACCACACACGAACTGGTCGAACGGCAATACCGCCTGTGGAATGATGACCTGCTACCCAGACTTGCCAGTGAAGGCATCCACTTCCTCAGAAGGCGGGTCTGGAGCGACGCGCAGCAGGAATGGATCAAGTCCTATTTCATGCGCGAAATCATGCCGGTGATGACCCCGATCGGACTGGACCCGGCGCATCCGTTTCCGCGCATTCTCAACAAGAGCCTCAATTTCGCGGTACAGCTGTCCGGAAAGGACGCGTTCGGGCGTAACTCGGGAATCGCACTGGTTCAGGCGCCGCGGGTGCTACCGCGCGTGATTCAACTGCCCGAGGAGATTGCCGGCTCGAAGTACTCGTTCGTTTTCCTGTCATCGGTCATTCATGCGCATGTGGGCGAATTGTTTGCCGGCATGGAAGTCGAGGGCTGCTATCAGTTCCGCGTCACGCGTAATTCCGACCTCTATGTGGACGAGGAAGAAGTTACCAACCTGCGCACCGCCCTGCAGGGCGAATTGCCGCAACGCAATTTCGGCGATGCCGTACGCCTCGAGGTCGCCGACCTGTGCTCGACCGACATTTCCGAATTTCTTCTGCAACAGTTCAACCTGTCGCCGGCCGACCTCTATCAGGTCAACGGGCCCGTAAACCTTGTGCGCCTGATGCAGATTCCCGATCTGGTGGAACGGGCCGACCTGAAGTTCAAGCCGTTCGTTCCGGGGCTGCCTGCGGCATTGAGTGTCGATTCCGACGTTTTTGCCGCGATGCGCACGGGCGACATGCTGCTGCACCATCCGTACGAGTCTTTCAAACCGGTTGTCAATTTCATCCGCCAGGCCGCTGTCGACCCGCAGGTAGTCGCCATCAAGCAGACCGTGTACCGAACGGGCACCAATTCCGAGCTGATGCAGGCGTTGATCGACGCTGCGCGCGGCGGCAAGGAAGTGACCGTGGTGGTGGAACTGCTGGCGCGCTTTGACGAGGAAGCGAATATCAGCCTCGCGCAAAAACTCGAGGACGTCGGCGCGCACGTGGTGTATGGGGTCGTCGGCCACAAGACGCACGCCAAGATGGCGATGGTGGTTCGCAAGGAAGGCGGACAACTCAAGCGCTATGTACATCTCGGAACCGGGAATTATCACGCCCGCACCGCGACGCTCTATACCGACTTTGGCCTGCTGACCTGTAACGAGCAGATTTGCTCGGACGTCAACGACGTGTTCATGCAACTGACCGGGCTGGGCAAGGCGAGCAAGCTCACGCAACTGTGGCAATCGCCGTTCACCATGCACGCGCGGCTGCTGGATGCAATCCGCCATGAGGTCGAAGCCGCACGCGCGGGCAAACCTGCCGGCATCGTCGCGAAGATGAACTCGCTGCTGGAACCCGAGATCATCACCGCCCTTTATTTCGCCTCGCAGGCCGGTGTTCGCGTCGATCTCATCGTCAGGGGCGTGTGCGCGTTACGCCCCGGCGTTGCGGGGGTATCCGAGAACATCCACGTGCGATCGATTATCGGGCGGTTCCTGGAACACCACCGGGTGTTCCATTTCATCAGTACCGATGCTGTTTACCTTGCCAGCGCCGACTGGATGGACCGGAATTTCTTCCGCCGCATCGAAGTATGCTTCCCGGTTCTCGATCCGGCGTTGAGGAAACGCGTGATCGACGAATCGCTGCTTGCCGGGCTTGCCGACAACACACAGGCATGGGAGATGGATGGCGACGGGCGCTATCGTCGAATAAGCGCCGAGCGCAAACAGGCGTTCTCCTCTCAGCTTTCCCTGATCGAATTGCTGGCAGCAAAATCCGGTGGCGCAAGCCGTGAAGCCTGACACGCCGAGCCAGCATGAGTGCAGCCAGCATATCGTTTCCCGGCCAAGACCAGGCGTCACTGCCAACAGAGGTCGAACTGAAGTTCAGCCTGACGGAAGCCCTGGCAAAACGAATCTGGCATATCCCGCCGCTTGCGGACTTGCTCAACGACAGGCCTGAAAGCACCCGTTTATATTCAGCCTATTACGACACGCCGTCGCTCGACCTGCAGCGGCGCGGTGTCGCCTTGCGATTGCGCCGGCAAAAACGGCGCTGGCTGCAGACCCTGAAAACCGCGGGCAATCCGGGTAGCGTCCTGCAACAACGCGTCGAACTTGAAGTTCCGCTGGCGCGCGGGGTGCCCGACCTTGAATGGATCGGCAAAAGCGGTTTGCCGGAGCTGGCCGATGACGTCGTTTCATTCGCTGCTCTGGATGTGATCTTCACGACACAATTCAAGGGTTCCGCCACCATTGTCGAACCGGTGCCGGGCACGCGTATCGAAGTATGAGCCGATCCGCGAACTCGAACTCGAACTGAGGGAAGGCCGGCTCGCTCCGCTGTTTGACCTTGCCGCGCAGCTGGCGGCGCATTCTGGAATCCGCGTCGAAACAGTATCGAAAGCACAGCGCGGCTACCGGCTGGCCAGTCGCAAACGTGCTGCGCCCGCAAAGGCCAAAAAGGTAAAGCTATCGCCCGACGACGACATTGACAAGCTGTTCGGCAGGCTGGCGTTCGCGTGCATTGCCCAACTGCACGAGAACGAATCCGGCCTTCTGCATTCGCGCGATATCGAGTACCTGCATCAGGCACGCGTTGCGCTGCGCCGGCTGCGCAGCGTGTTCAGCGTGTTCTCCAGTGCGGTCCCCCGGGACCATTTCCGCGAACAACTTGCGTGGCTGACCGAGACGGGCCGGATTCTTGGACAGGCGCGTAACTGGGACGTATTCGTGACCGAGTTCCTGCCCCGTGCCGGGGCGGGGCAGCCGGCAGACGCGGGGTCACGGGCCCTGGTTCGTGCAGCGGGACGTTTGCGTGCCGACGCTCGCCGCAGCGCACGTGATGCGATATCGAATACCGCTTACACCATCGGCATGCTCCGGATGACCCAAAAATTGCTCGAGCAAGGCTGGATTTCCGAACGAACGGATGAACAACGCCGCGTTGCGTCGCTTCGCGCAAGAAAACTCGCCAGAAAGGTCCTCGGCCGCGCCCACCGCAAGCTGATCAATGAGGGCGAACAACTGCACCGCGACAACCATCACGACGTGCATCAACTACGCATACGCATCAAGAAACTTCGCTACGCGACCGAGCTGCTAGCTCCGCTGTTTCGATGCAAGGCGACACGCCGCAAGTCCAGGCGCGAGTATCTGTTGCAGCTTGGCGCTATGCAACAAGTCCTTGGCAAGCTCAACGATATGGCCAACGCCGGACGGCTGCTGGAGCAACTCGCGGGAAAGAGGGACAGCGACCGGCGCACAACGCTGGCCTATTTGAGAGGTTATGCCGACGCAATGTCATACGCCTCGCTTGCGGATTTCGATACGGCGTGGCAACGCTTCGTCAAAACCAAACCATTCTGGTAGTTTTGTCATCCCGCTGCAGCACGCCGCGTTTTCCGAAGCATGCCGAGCTCGCGCAAGCGCCTGCCGCAGCCTGAGCGAACGCGTGGCAAAGTGCCCGGTATCCGGGTCGGTCAATTGGAGTAACGAATATGGATCTGATTCTCTGGCGTCACGCCGAAGCGGTCGATGGCCTGCCAGATATCAAGCGTGAGTTAACGCGCAAAGGCCATAAACAGGCACGCGACATTGCGGCCTGGTTAACGCCGCGGTTGCCCGGATCGGTTAGCGTTGTCACCAGCCCGGCTGAGCGCGCCCTGCAAACTGCTGCTGCGTTTACCCGGGACTTCGTCGTCAACGGATCGATTGCTCCCGGCGCCTCGGCGCAAGCTGTCCTGGAAGCAGCCGGGTGGCCGGCAACTGGGGACCCGGTGTTACTGGTCGGCCATCAACCGGCCCTCGGCGAAGCGGCCGCGATGCTGCTCACAGGCAAACCGCTGCCATGGAGCATCAAGAAAGGCGCGATCTGGTGGTTCAGGCGCAGAGCGCGTGACGGGCATGTGCAGGTGGTGCTGCGCGCAGTAATGTCTCCCGAACTCCTCGGCTAGCGATCCGTTCGACTGGTGCTGTTCCCGGATTGGCGCGTAAAACCCCTGTAACCGGGCATCGAAGAAACGCAGCCGCCCGGTGTTGGAATCCGTCTCCTCAATCGTCGGATTCAGCCAGTTCCGGCACGGACAATTGAATCCCGAGACGGCGCCACGCCGCAATTTCGTCGCGCAGTTCGGCTGCAGTCAGCGGATGGGCTTTGAGCCAGGCGCCGTCGATGGCAAGCGTAAAGGTCGAATCGCTTTTCGCCGCAGAAATGCGCGGCAGGCGCTTGTTGCTGCGGCTTCGATTC
>LJTS01000020.1 GCA_001304425.1 Betaproteobacteria bacterium SG8_40 | reverse complement strand
CGGGAACAACCATCATGCGCGAAGGTGAGGTTGGCGGCGAAATGTACGCGGTGCTCGCGGGACGCGTGGCCGTCTCAATCAAGGACGTGATGGTCGACCAGATTGGACCTGGGGGCTTGATCGGCGAGTTGGCGCTGGCAGATCATCCAACCGGCGCAGCCACAGCTACCGCTGAAACCGATGCGACCTTGCTTGCGCTGAGCCGGGAAGACTTTCTGTCGCTGGTGCGCTCCAACCCGCGCTTTGCGGTGACGATACTGAAGTCTGTCGCAAGCCGCCTGACCCGTGTGACCGTTACCAGCGCCTGACGTACCGCACTGCGCGTGAGGCATTCGACTACCATGTTCCCTCTGAAGGGTTTCCATGATGCCCCTGCCATTTCTACGCGGCCGGCCACGCAACATCGGCCTTTTGAACGGGCGGCTGAACGCTTGCCCATCGTCGCCAAACTGCGTGAGCAGTGACGCCGTGACTGCGCGCCACGCGATCGACCCGCTCCATCTGTCGATTGCGCCGGCCGCAGCATGGATCTCTGCGGTAACCGCGGTTCGCACTTCTGTGCGCACCCGTATCGTCACCGAAACCCCGGACTACCTGCACGCCGAATGCACCAGTGCCTTGTTCGGCTTCGTCGACGATCTGGAATTACATCTGCGCCCGGACGAACATATCATCGCGGTACGCTCGGCGTCGCGCCTCGGTTACGCAGATTTCGGCGTCAACCGGAGCCGGGTCGAAAAGCTGCGCGCGATGCTACGCGAGCAAGGCGTCGCAAGCTGAATCGTATTCCGAAACTGCCACAGCGGACCACGGCGCAATGCCGAACCAGGCGAGTTCAGTCTCAGTCGAAACTGAATCCCGGCGTGCGAGTATAAATGTGAAGGCCTTCGTCCTGGATCACGAGCGAACGCATGCGCTTGTTGCCACGGTTATGGTGCGAATGCAAAGTCGTTGCCGGCGTAATCTGGGCAACGCCGGTTATCCAGTCAACGCGTTCGCCGTCGATCGCGGAATGTATTCCCTCACCCTGAATCGCCAGTGTCACCGCAACCCCGTTGTGACGATGAGGGCGCTGATCGCAACCGGCCGCTAGCGTATTGATGGCCACGTTGATAAACGGAATCGTGGTGAAATTCGGTTCGGTGCGCCGCGTGGCAAACTGCACCGAGGCTCCCGTTGTTTTCTCGGTAATCGGCCGCCGGAAAACGGCTTCGAACCGTTGCTCGATTTCCTCGCCGCGCCAGACCACGGCTTCGACCGCGCCGCGGCCGCTATCCGGCGCCCTTGCGCCAGCGAAAGCCAACAGCGGTTCGTCGGTGACATTGAACAGTATGCTGTCGCTGTTAGCCCGGTATGTGGTCTCCTCCCCGCCCGGCAGGCAAAACACATCGCCTTGTTTCCAGGCGAAATGATCAGTACCGCTCGAACTGTCGCCACTACCTGACATCACATAGCAAACCTCGCCGCTTGCGGCATACGTTTGCGACAAGTGTTCGCCGGCCCGCAAGCGGATGTAACGGCACAGCAGCGTCGGCGTGGTGGCCGGGTAGGCAGTACCCAGCGCATCACTTGCGTCAAGCAGGATGGTGCCGGTCGGTTCGCCTGGATCGACAGCGCGGTCGAACTCGGCTTTGAACTGTCGCACAGGGACAGACGGATACGAGAATGCGAAACCGTTCTCGTTACACACGTAGCGTGCCCGCTGCTCATAAAGTGACTCGCTGTCCACCCGGTTACGTTCGGCAAGTTCCATAGTTTTGTTCTCCTGTGCGGGCGCCCGGCAGCACCTGCCTGCCCCACTGTCCGCTACTGTACGGCCGGGCAAGAGCCGGGGTCAACATTGCAGCCGCCAATGGCTGCCCCCGGGCCACGGGCAGATGCGATTGAGTCTATCCGTTACTGCTTGCCCGGTCCGGATAACTGACGGACATTCCGGCGCGCACGTCCTGCTGTATTCCGTATTGGGCGAACGGATAACGGAATCCGTTCCTGGACAAGGCCTGCATGCCGGCTATTGCCTTGCGCAGATGATCGACCGGAAGAGCCATCAACATCTCGTCGTCGAGCACGCCACCGTAACGCCGTTCCGCAAAGCAGGGGATTGACAGACTCGGTTCGCCGAGTTTGAGCGCCCGGCCCCAGGAGTCGGCGCACGCCGATTCACCGACCACGCTCCAGTCAAATCGCTTGTATTCCGACCACTGCAGTCCGTTTATGAAGTAAATCATCGCGCCGGGTGTCGCGTAGAACAGCGCAATGTCAGGCGGATCAAGACGTCCGCTCGCCAGCGGCGATACCGCGAGCGCGCGATATCTTTCCCGGGGCACGAGATGCATCGCAGCCTGATGGCGCGCCGAATCAGCGTCTGATGCGAACCACACGCCGGTCATGTGTTTGCCAGAGAGCCATTCCGCATCCGCCTTGCCGAGCCCTACCACGGAGCGGCATTGCTCACCAACCAGGTCGTCGCCGGTGATGCCGACCGTCCATCCAAGGCGGGTCGCCTGCGCCACAACCTGATCCGTTGTGTGAATCGATTTCGGCCGGCGAACACCCGGAATCGCCTCCATTTCCTTGACGTCCTCGAACAGCTTCATGCCGACGCAGATGCTGCGCAGTTTGAGAAAACGCTCAAGCTCGGCGACGAGACGGCCGTAATCAGCTTGCGTTTCGGACATTGAACTACTCTCCTTTATCGGCTTGAGCCGGATATCGGGTTATGCCACACCCGCGACTACAGATTCCGCTCGGACCTCCAGCACCCCTTCTAACCCGATCCAGCACTTTTCGCCAATCGCGCAATAGCCGAGCGCCCGTGCCCGGAACAGGCGATGTCGCCAGCATATCCCAGGATCCCTGCAACCGCCTGAAGCGCGGTTCGCCGGCCCCGAAAACTTTGGGACACGCCGCCTGCGAACATCGCAGCGACGAATAAATCATCAGCATCAACGGCTCTCGCGCCGGGGGGCGCTCCAGGGCGGCAACGCGCCCATGATGAAAACGGCAGGCGTGATGGGCGCGACTTGTGCCGGCGTTTGCCGTCTGCCTACTGCTTCTCTTTCAGGTCGCGGTTGCCGATATCACGCACTGCGGCAGTCAACGCCAGACGGTCCAGACTCGACGCGGGCAGGCCGGTAAACAACTGGATTCGGCCTTTGAGAACATGAAACACATCACGGATGACTTTGCGGGCCTTGTCCGGATCGTCCATGAACCGCGCCGGGTCTTCCACACCCCAGTGCGCGGTAATCGGCTGGCCAGGCCACACCGGACACACTTCACCGGCGGCGTCATCGCACACGGTGATGACGAAATCCAGTTCTGCGCGATCGGGGGCAGCGAACTCGTCCCAACTCTTGCTCCGTGCACCCTCGGTGGATATCCGCTGTTGCTCGAGAAACTCCAGAACCAACGGGTTTACCGTGCCTGTAGGGAAACTGCCGGCACTGAAAGCGCGAAACCGGCCTTCGCCGTAATGGTTGAGAACGCTTTCGGCGATGATGCTGCGGGCTGAATTGCCGGTACACAGGAACAGGACATTGAAGACCTTGTTTTTCATGCATCAGCTCCGCCGCAACAGGATTGGGCCGCGGGAGTGGGGGCGTTCGGCGTGCAACACGCCTCCTGCTTATCTGTCGTAACGCGGCCGCTACCGAATGTCGGGGCCGAACCCAGCGTATGAAACGTTTCCCACGCAAGCCCCTGGGGGTCGGTAACCCAGTGCTTGTCGGAACGCGCATAGCAGCATGTCGTCGCTTCCTGCGAGACCATGAATTGACCCGCCGCATCGAGGCGGTCGTGAATCGCCCCCAATTCCTCGCCCGAATCGACCTGAATGCCCAGATGATCGAGGCCGGGGGCCGCGCCGCGCGCCGAGATGGCAAAGTTCAACCGCGGATCGTCCAGCATCCATTTCGCGTAATCCGCCTCAACCACACTCGGTTCGGCGTCAAACAACCTGGAGTAGAAGCCGATACTCTTGTCGAGATCGTCAACACTGACGTGAACATGCATCCGTTTCATTTCTGACTCCCGATAATTCTGTTGCCGGTTTTAGCGTTCGCGGTACTGGCGGGAAGGCGCTTCACGGTTACCGCCATCCCGTTGCCAGATGGCAATTTGCGCCGTGACGGCGAGGGAAGGCCGCAGTCCGCACCGTTACAGCAATTCTCGGTGAGGTAGCTGATCAGGCCCGCCATGGCAGGGAACACCGAGGAGTAAATGACGAACCGCCCCGACTGGCGCGATTCGGTCAGTCCGGCACTGGTCAACTCCTTGAGGTGAAACGTCAGGGCGTTTGGCGCCAGATCGAGCCGCCTGGCGATCTCGCCTGCGGCCAGCCCTTCCGGTCCGGCCTGAACCAGAACGCGGAAGATGGCCAGGCGTGACTCGTGACCGAGCGCCGACAGTGCGTGTACAACTTCACCCTTGTTCATGTTTCAACATTACTTGAAATGTTAAAGCGAAACAAGCGCGGCGCGAGCGACCACGCAGGCGTACTAACGAAGCGGATGAGGAACGAGTCCTCGCGGGACTATCGCACCAGCTGGTTGATTTCGATAATCGGCAGCAGGACGGCCAGAACAATACCCAGAACCACGCCGCCCATGACCAGGATCAGCAATGGCTCGGCCAGCGTCGCAACTGCGCTGGCACGGCGCTCGACTTCGCGCGACTGGATCTGCGCCGCATGCGCCAGCATTCTGGGCAGGTCGCCCGTGGACTCGCCGACACCGATGAGGCGCAACAGTACCGGCGGAAAGGCGCGCGTCGCGCCCAGCGCGCGCGCCAGCCCGACACCTTCGCGCACCCGCTCGATCGCATCTGCCGCTGCGGCGCGCAAGAGCGAGTTCGACAATGTCGCCTCGGCAGCGGCAAGAGCGCGCAGCATCGGCACGCCGGCCTCGCTGAGCATCGCCAACGTCGAGGCAAAGCGCGCGGTATCGATGCCACGGAAAATGCGTCCGAATAGCGGCAGGCGCAGCAGCATGCGGTCCCATGCCGCCCTTACCGCTTCCTGTCGCAGCATTCTGCGCAGCACATAAACGACTCCGGCGCCCGCCAATAACAACCACAAACCGTAGCCGCGCAGAATCGCGGAAACCGCCAGCAAAAAACGCGTTGGTAAGGGCAGTGCCTGGCGCGTTTGCTCGAACACCTGCACCACTTGAGGAACGACGTAGGTCATCAGAAATACGACTATCGCAAAGGCAATCAGCGTAACGATGACGGGATATGTTGCCGCGGCGATCAGTTTGCCGCGCAGCGCCTGCCTGTCCTCGAGGTATTGCGCGAGCCGCTCGAGGACGACGCCAAAACTGCCAGCTTGCTCACCGGCCGCTACAGTCGCGCAGTAAACGCGCGGGAAGACGCGCGGATGGCGCTCGAGCGCTTCGGCAAACCGGTGACCGGCGAGGACGTCGGCACGAACCGCCCGGAAGATTTCCCGTTGCCCGTCGTCCTCCGCCTGTTCGACGAGTGTCGCCAGTGCCACGTCGAGCTGCAAACCCGCAGTCAGCAGACTGGCAAGCTGCCGTGTTGCGAGGGCAAGGTCGGCTTCGCTCAGCCGATAGCGCGATCCGCCGCCGCTTTTCGATTCACCTTCGCCCTTCGCCTGGAGTGAAATTGGCACCAACCCGCGCGCGCGCAACTGACTGCGCGCGGCACGCGCACTGTCGGCATCGATTTCGCCCTTTTCGACAGTCCCTCTATGGCGCGCCGCTTCGAAGCGATACGTTGTCATCGCTGCACTACTGTTCGCGCGAAACGCGCGTGACCTCCTCCAGAGATGTCGTGCCTTCGGTCAGCCAGCGACCGCAATCGTCACGAATCGAACGAAAGCCCTGTTCCATTGCGAGGACACGAAGTCTGCTTTCGCCTTCCTTCGCATGAATCGCCTGTCGCATCGCCTCGTCCACTCGCAACAATTCGTAGGCTCCAGTGCGCCCGACATAACCGGAGTTCAGGCATGCGGGGCAGCCGCGCGCATGCCAGTAGCCATCATCACCAATCTCGCGGCATTCAGGGCACAGCTTTCTCAGCAATCGCTGGCCCAGCACACCCAGCAGGGTCGATGAAAGCAGAAACGGTTCAATCCCCATGTCAAGCAATCGCGTCACCGCCGACACCGAATCGTTGGTATGCAGTGTCGCCAGTACCAGGTGCCCGGTCAGCGACGCCTGCACGGCAATCTGCGCGGTTTCCCGGTCGCGGATCTCGCCAATCATGATGACATCCGGATCCTGCCGCAGTATCGCACGCAAAGCCCTCGCGAAAGTCATATCGATGCGCGGATTGACCTGCGTCTGGCCGATGCCCGGCAAGTCGAATTCGATCGGGTCTTCCACCGTCAGTATGTTCGTGGTCTGGCTATCGAGCCGCGAGAGCATTGCGTAAAGGGTTGTCGTCTTTCCGCTACCGGTCGGACCGGTCACCAGCACGATGCCGTGACTTTGCCTTACCAGTTCCGAGAAAGACGCCAGCGTATCGGGGGCCATCCCCAACTTCTCCGGCGAGAGGGATCCACGTTCCTTGTCGAGCAAACGCAAGACGATCCGCTCGCCGTGCGCAGCCGGCAGGGTGGACACCCGCACGTCGATCGGCCGCCCTCCGAGACGCAGCATGATGCGCCCGTCCTGAGGCAGCCTTTTCTCCGCGATATCCATGTTCGCCATGATCTTGATGCGCGATATCAGCGCTGCATGCAACGCACTACGAGGGCGCACAACGTCGCGCAAAGTGCCGTCTACGCGATAGCGCACGACCGAATATGATTCGAACGGCTCGATGTGCACGTCAGAAGCGCCTTCCCGTACAGCCTGTGACAGCATCGCATTGAGCATGCGTACGATCGGCGCATCGTCCTTTTCGTCGAGCAGGTCTTCGACATCGGGGATGTCCTGCATCAACCGGTCCAGATCGACTTCACTCTCAACCTCGTCGACGACGGATGCAGCTCCGCCACCGCCGTCCACATAGGCCGCACGCAAGCCTTCTTCGAATTGCGCGTCGGAAACCAGAACAGGCGTCAGATCGCGTGCAAGCGAGCGCCTCAACTCAACGATCGCGGCGGGCAACGTACGATCGGTCACCCACAACAACAACGAGCCGTCCCTTTCGCCAGCAGTCAGCACACGCTGGGCCCGGGCGAAAGAATAGGGGACAAGCTGGCTCATTGCGAGGGCTGCGGTGCGTCCGGTTGAACGGGCTCCGTCGGCGCTGCGCCCGGCTGACGCCCGAGATGCAAGTCCGGCAAAACCGGCCCCTCATATGCAGGTAGAGCGAAATGTGGTTCTGGCGCGACTTCTTTTCCGAGCCGGCGCATCATGTCGTATCGCTGGACCGTGAGCGGAATCGCATCATCCGCGTTTCGAATTACGTAAGGCCGCAGAAACAGCATGAGGTTTGTTTTCTTGTTGAGCCGTGTTTCATAACGAAACAGGTGGCCAAGCACCGGGATATCCCCGAGGAGCGGAACCTTTTCAACTACGGTGGCAATCTGATCCTGCACCAGACCGCCAAGCACGATAATGCTTCCGTCGTCGATCAATACATCTGTTTCCACCGATCTCTTGGTCGTAACAATGCCGGTGGGCGATGTCGTCGTCTGATCCTTCACCGCCGAGGCTTCTTCATAGATGCTCATCCGTATGGTGCCGCCTTCGCTGATCTGCGGTTTTACCTTCAGTATCAGGCCGACGTCCTGCCGCTCGATCGTCTGGAACGGGTTAACGCCGGGAGCCGCGCTTCCGGTATTGGCGTACGAGCCGGTAATGAACGGGACGTTCTCTGCAACGATGATCGTCGCCTCTTCATTGTCGAGCGTTAGAATGTTCGGCGTAGAGAGAATGTTGGCGTCGGCACGCTCCTCCAGCGCACGGGCAAGGAAGTTCAGATTCGTAACCGCACCCAGACCGGGAATCGTAACCTGCCCGCTGATGACACCGAGGTTGAGCCCCTGACCCAGATTGCCGAGATTTTGCGCGCCGCTGACAATATTCTGCGACTGGTCGCCAAAATTGGTTCCGCCTACGGCACTGGTGCCGCCATCATTGATGTTGTCGAGTCCCCCGAGCCACTGAATCCCGAATTCGGCGCCCTGATCGGTTTGCACCTCAACCAGCAAGGATTCGATAAACACCTGCGCTTTTCGCTCGTCGAGGCGGTCGATGACCTTGCGTAACTGGCGGTAAACGGATTCGGTCGCCGAAATGATGAGGGAGTTCGAAGCCTCGTCGGCCACTACCGTTGCCTGCTCCCGTCCCGCCTGCAGGGATGTCTGCGACGAACCTGCGTTGCGCCGCTGCGCCGCGGCCTGGCCAGCCTCACCCTGCAACTCGCCGCCGGTAGGGATCTGACTGAGAATTTCGGCCAGCGCCTTGGCCTCGGCATTTCTTAACGAGACGACATGTACACCGGCGCCCGCCGGGCCCGGGCGATCGAGCTGTTCTACGATTTTCTTTATTGCGGAAATCTGGGATGCGCTCTTCGACTTCACGATCACGCTGTTGGTTACCGGATCGGCCAGTACGGTCACCCTTTCATTCGAATCGATCACCTCGCCTGACGCACCCTGCTGAATGGTCAGTCGCGATACTATCAGCGCCATATCGCTGGCGATCGCGTGGTCGAGCGAAATGACTTCGGTACCAGCAGGCGCATCGACGTCGATCGCGTTGATAATCTTCTCGATACGGCGCAGGTTGTCCGCGTAATCGGTGACCACGATCGCGTTACTGCCCGCATATGCGATGACGGGATTATTGGGCGGCACCAGCGGCCGAATCACCGGCAAGATATTCACCGCGGATTCGTAACGCAAGCGGAATACTTGCGTTATCACCTGATCGCCGCGGGCGCTGGGCGGCACTCGAGTCGAATCGACCTCTCCACCCTGAAACTTGGCGTCCGCCTCGGGAACGACTCGTGAGATACCACCGACTTCGACGATGGCGAAGCCTTGCAGGCGAAGCGCCGCTGTTAATGCGGAAAGTGCTTGCGCACGGCTCAGTGGTTTCTCGGAAACCAGATTCAACGATCCCTTGACGCGGGGGTCGACAACAAACGTGCGCCCGGTGTAATGCCCGATTGCCCTGACCACTGCGTCGAGATCGGCATTGACAAAGTTCAGCATGACCCGTTCCTGCGCGACCGCAGGACTCGCGACCACCAGCAGCAGGCACGACAAGACTCGCAGCATCCGGAACAGGCTGTTGCGAAGAAATCCGGCCGCTTCGACTATGCCGGCCGCGCCGGCCCGGTATCGAAAAATGCCCGTCAAAATCGATCCATCCGCTGAAATCGTCGTTTCATGCGGGCCCGTCATCGGACGCGGGCCCCAACTTCGCGACCGTGAACCAAGGCCGCGAAACATCGTGCTTGTTCGAATCGTTCGTCAACTGTTGTACTCCCAGTTCAACAGCACCTTTTCGCCGGACCGGGGGCCAAGTACGCCGATAAGTCCGTTGAGGCTGGCGCGCATGTCCGGTTCGGCGTCTGCTGTTCCGGAAAACCGGATTGTGCCCGCCTGCATCCGGCCCTGGCCTTCCAGCAGCAGCGGGCCGCGCAGCGTCGTCAAGCTGGCTTCTCCTTCGCCGCCATTGGCAGTGAGGACAACCCGGAAGTCGCCAAGCGGCACAACCGGCGACAGGGCAGACTGCGCTTTGTCCCAGTCAACCTGGACGGTACCGTAGAATCCGTCCCTGGTGAGGCGCGATTCACCCCAGCGAATGCGCAGCTGGCCACCGGGAGAAATGGTATTGAATGGCGCTCCCAGTATTTCCAGCATCGCGGCCGGCCATATCGCCCGGCCAGGTCCCAACAAGGCCGTACGGCCATCGTAACTGACCTCGATCGCGTCCTCGATCGTATCGTGTTCGATCGCCACGCCCATCCTGCCATACATCAGATCTTTCCAGCGAAATTCCCAGCCGATCCTGCCCGGCAGCATACGGGTCGACCTGCCATCGCTCACCCCCAGCACTGCCGAACCGTTCCAGATTGTGCCACTCGGATAGACCAGTCGGAGGCGGCTATGCCCGGCGACAAGATCGCCGAACCATGCTGCAGGCGCAAAAAACACGCAAGTGACAACCACTGCCGCAATCGCGAGCATCGCACTTAACACCCGAAACCGCGACATATTTACTTGCTGTCCACATAAAAAGACACGGAAGCACGAATCCGGCCAGGGTTATCGGCGCGCTGGGCACTGGCGACAGTGACGGCCACACGGGACTCACGCGACAGCGCCTCGAGCCAGGTGAACCAGGCGCCAGCCGAAACGCTGTCGGCGGTCACCGTTACCGTGTTCTGGTCTTCCGCTTGCACGTTGGCCGCCAGATTGGCCCGCAAAACCGATTGCTCAACGGCGGCGAGCAGCGAATCGAAGGATTCACCGGCACCATCGCGCCCGCCGAGCCGTTGCGCTTCAGTACGTAGCGCCTCAAGCTGTACGAGTTCGGCCTGCAGGCGAGGCAATTCCCTGGCCAGGCGCGCCTTCGTTGTCCACGCGGGCTCGATAGCCAATGCGTACAAGAGACCAAGGAACACGACTGCTGACGCAACAAGGACCATGGCGCGCTCGCGGCGGGCAAGGCCTGTCCACCATACGTTGAGTTGCTTCGCGATCATGTGCCCTCCCGGCGCTGGACAGTGGCCTGGCCATCCGCAAACCGGACGGTCAGCCCGACATCTGACGCACGTGAGACAAGGTCCCGACGCTGCAACTCGGAGTCCAGTGCGCCGGGGACAAATTCAACGCTCAGAATCCGGTTGCGATAGCGCAGCGACTGAACCGAATCGACGTCAATGACATCGGCCAATGCGAGGGCAATCGACATGAACTCGGCATTGTTGATGCCCGCCCCGCTTCGGATCTGCTCGACCCGTTGCTGCAGCTGCGCCAGCGGGTCAAGTACGGCCGGTACGCCGGGAATGGCTTCCTCGACAATCGTCTTCATCTTCTCGCGCAGCGCCGACTCCTCCGCGCGAAGCTTCCATGCCTGCAGGTTGAGACCGCCCAGCATCACCAAAAGCAGGATGCCTCCGAGAACTGCCGGGAGCCGCCACCCTTCCCCGGCGGAAAAGCCTGGAGCAAACTGGTACTGGAGTAGTTCGAGAGCGACTGGCGGCGCCTGTTGTTCGGGCGCGACCTGCGTGACTGTCGTTTCCAGCGTCTGGCTCCAGATGTCGGTGTCGCAATCGCCATCGACCTCCACGAGCCCGGGCACCACGACGGCGTGCTTGACGAGCAACTGCAGTTCGACCGGAACGTCATGATCGCTGACGAATGCCGTTCCAGAGCTTGAGCCGGTGCGCACGCTGCCGGCACCTTCGCGGATGCGCACGCGCCATTTCTCCGGCGAGTATGACAGTGCAAAAGGATTCGGCACTGCCGACAACACCCGCCGCTTCTGGCGCGAAAACAATTCCAGAGCGCGGCGCAAGAGCGCCCGGTCGACTACCGCTGCCACTGCCGTTCCGTCGGCGTTGGTGGAGGTGGCGACAACGTGGGCTTCTTCCACGTTTCCAACCAGTCTCTCCTCAACCAGCGACGGCAGCGCTGCAGCCAGCCTCGCCCCTTTCAGTCGCGGCGGACGTATCTCGAGCAGCAAAACGTCGGTGGGGTGGAGCACGAACTCGCAATCGACAGGCCTGGGCAATTCGCTGACGAGGCTAGTGGCTCTGTGCTGTATCCGCCGGTCCTTGTCGAGCACCTCAAACGGAACCGTCGAATCGCCGCGTAACTCCGTCAATGACGGCAGCCAGATCCGCAATCTCATGCCCGAACCTCTCGCAGCCATACGACATCTACGCGCCCGGGTTCACGTTTGAGCAACGCTGCCTGACGCAGGCGTGCCCGGCGAAATTCGATGCTGCCTTCGAGAAGAAAGAAACGGCTCGCAACAGTGATCCTGCCTGCATCGACCGTCATTTTCACGTCGCCGAGGCGCGAAGTCGCATCCGCGATGTCCTTGAAGGCGGCACGATCACGGCTTGCAACGAGCCGTCGCGCATCGGCAAGCGGCAATTCTTCAAAGCGCGCCGCCAGCACTTCTGCCGACGCCGTATTGGCATTGACGGGGGTCGGCACCGGCAACACGTTGACATAGGGCCTGAGCTTCTCCATCACTGCGCGGACTTTCGCGTCCGCGATCTGCAAGTCGTCGATCGTCGCGGGCAGGACGCGTTCGCTGGACGACGTGCCGTCACTGCCTGAAAAAGCTCTCTGCACGATGTTCGCAATGGGATCGGCCAGGCCCTCGTCTTCACCAATGATCGTCAACAACCGTCCGACGACCGCGACTTCGGATTCAACGGTGCTCTCTGCGCCCACGACGTTTGCAAGATTGATACGGGCTTGCCCATCTTCGATCACGCCGCTCAGCCATGCCGGATCCCGCTCGTCATCGTTCAGGCGCGTTTGTGCGAGCGGAACCGCCCACGGCTCTCCGAGATGGTCGGTTGCCGATGCGCGCGCATCTTCCCTCAGTATGACCCGAACCCAGTCAACTGCGCCCGCCATCAGCCAATGGACCTGCGACGCGGCCATGCTGTTGTCGAGAGTGCGGACCATGATGCTCTGCCGGTGGAACACGCCTGTCACCATGATTGCAGTAATGGCAACGACCAGCATGGCCATCACGACCGCAGCCCCTGCCTGTCCGGGCAAACCTGTTTCACTTAAACGCCGGTTCATAGCGGCATCACTTTGGTGTAGCGCTCACCGCTGACTCGCTCAATGGAAATTTCGATTGCCAGAGCCCGCGAGTCTCCAATTGCGTCTATGTCGACCCATCCTTGCTGTGACAGCAGTCTTGTGCGGAACCCGGCAATGCCATCGAGCAAGGCAATCCGGTCCGGTTGTTCGTAGGTCTGTGAAACCGAGGCGCGTATCAGCCGGTCATCGTCCAGGCTGTAAGATGCCCTCACCGTCCCGGGACCAACGGGATGTCGGCGCAGTATCGTTATTCTTTGCCGCGATTGTTCGTCAACGACGATCGCCATGGATCTAGGTAATGCGGCTGATACTTCAGTCGGCCCGACCAGCAACGCATCGGCCACTCGCTCGTCGATGTCGCGCTCGATTTGCGCAATCGTCCTGATCAGTCTTTCAACTTGCGCATCCTGCAGGCTGATTCGCTCCCGTTGATCTATCACGTGATCGAGTCCGCGCCACGCGATGACGCCCAGCAGACCGACCAGCGATACTGCGACCAGCATCTCCACCAGTGTGAAACCGCAGGGTCGCTTCCCGGTCATGTCCCTGCCTCGTTGGCAAAGATGCCGATTACTTCGGCGTAATGGTGTTCGTCATCACCTTCGACATAGACGCGCACCTCGATCCTGCGGAACAGCGGATTAGGCGTCGACTTGATTTCCTCGTGGCAGACAAATCCGATTCTGCCCTGCGGGCACGCGAACTGGTTCGTGCCCGTTGGCAGGAACTGCCGGGCCGCCCGAACCATCGCGATTCGGTTCTGTGCCGACATGTCAGCCAGCAAACGCAGCTCGAGTTCTCTCGAGGTTGCCGACATTTCACCCACTGCCCTCAGGCTCGCCATCAAGGCTGTGGCGACAATTGCAAGCGCGACAAGCACTTCGACCAGAGTAAAGCCACGCGCGTTCATTGCGCCACCGTTAGCTCACCGAACGCGTCGATGTCCATGATGACCACGCGCGTCGGCGTGACGATTTCCACGCGCACCGGGCTCATCAGGGCTTCGCGCCCAAAGACGATTTCCGGTGCATCCACTGCTTGCACTTCGAACGGCCATGTTCGAGGACGCAGGGGATCGTCCGGCTCGCTCGCGTCTCGCTCATCATCGGAGACCACAAAGCGGTAGCCATCGGCACCCGCTTGCCATGTGATCGCGCGTCCCGATATACGGGCCTCGTCATGCGCGAGACGGAAAAGGGCGGCAAGGCGGTCCAGTTCTTCCGTAAGACGCCGTTGCTCGCTGGGCGCAACTGACAAAGTCACCATCCCGGCGACGATTCCCAGAATAACAATGACGACCAGCAGCTCGATGACGGTGAAGCCGCCTGAGCACGGGCGCGGCGGACATGCATGGGAATTCTCCTCGAAACAGGCGCGACGGCGCCCAAAGAAGCCGGCGGCGGTGTTTGAACGTGTCAAAGCTTGCATGCTGTGCCAGATTGCATGGATACGGGGAATCCGCCAGCTACAGATCCCAGGAACCGATGTCCGAATCCGCTTCGGTACCGCCCGGCTCGCCATCCGCTCCATACGAAAAAACGTCGACGTCCCCGTGCACACCAGGATTGAGGTACCGGTAAGTCCTGCCCCAGGGATCCTTCGGCAGTTTATCGAGATAGCTCTTCCAGTTGCCCGGCAGGGGCTCCTGCGTAGGGCGCGATACCAGTGCCTCCAAACCCTGGTCATTTGTCGGATAGCGGCTGTTGTCGATTCGGTACAGTTTGAGCGACTGCATGATCGCGGCGATGTCCTGCTTGGCCGCGACTGCGCGTGCCTCGTCAGTACGGCCGACCACGCGCGGAACGATCAACGCCGCGAGCACCGCGAGGATAACCACCACCACCATGACTTCCACCAGGGTGAAACCTCTATTTCCACTCTTGCGCATCGTGACCTCCACCAAGGCATTAGTTTCGCACAGGAAGCAAGCAATAGGCGCGCTGATGCCCCTCCTTTCCGCAAAATTGCTGTTGCAGGAACGGGGCCCACGCTGACGCGTACCCGCTGCTGGTAATGTCGCTATTTGGGGACAGAGCTGCGCATCAAGGCCTCTTTTGGTCCTGAATTCGACCGTGTTCCGCCGTGACTTTCGCTCGGGCTGCGACGATTCCTGCTTGCGAGGTCGTCCCCGGCGCTGAATAATCCCATAGCCGTGTCATTCCACGATGGAATGATCGCACGGCAGGGTTGCCGTGCAGACGTCGTACCCGGAGCCGGCTCTCACCGCAAAGACTGTTGAATCTGACGTTACTGGTTGCTATAGCCACAGCGGCAACCTATTGGGTTGTTCAGTTCGCGAGCCCGAAGGATAACCAGGAAAAGCTCGTCGCAGTGCCAACCGCCGACCGCTCTCCCCGTACTCAACCCATGGACATCGCACCGATTGCGGGCTTGTTCGGCTCTTCGGTCGCGGCGGGACCGTCCGCTTCCAACATCGCCGTGGTCGGAGTAATCGCCGAAGGCGGTGAGAGCGAGGGTGTCGCCCTGCTGTCTGTCGACAACCAGCCAGCGATGGCGTTCAAGGCGGGCCAGCCGATAAGTGGCGATGCTTCGCTGCATCGCGTTACCGATAACGGGATAATTATCGAAGTTGGCGGACGCACTCGCGAGATCCTGTTGCCGGCACGCCAGAGTCCTGCTGGAATCGATCCTGTGCGCTGATCGGCAAGAGGATTTTTTCGGCATCCGCTGGCTCGCTACACTTTCTCCACTCGCGTTCACGGCAATCCTCTTCTTATGATCGCGCTGCTCCAACGCGTCTCGTGCAGCCACGTCGAAGTGAACGGGACGACAATCGGCAAGATCGACCGCGGATTACTCGCTCTGGTTTGCGCCGAGCGTGACGATAACGAAACGTCCGCCAACCGCTTGCTAGACCGGCTGCTAGCCTGCCGCATTTTCGCCGACGAAAGCGGCAAGATGAATCTCAACGTGGCGGATGTCAAAGGCGGGCTGCTGCTGGTGCCGCAATTCACTTTGGCTGCCGACACCCGCAAGGGAACCCGCCCGAGTTTCACCCGGGCCGCCGCCCCGTCCGAGGGACGTGCGTTGTTCTCTTATTTCGTTTCGCGTGCCCGGACGCTGCATCCGGATGTAGCAGCAGGACGCTTTGGCGCCGACATGCAAGTCAGCCTGACCAACGACGGCCCCGTCACTATCTGGTTACAGACCACACCGTGAATATCGACCTGCGCATGTGCTTGGACAGTGTTGGGTAGAATGTATAACCTTCACTGGTTGTGGCGCCATCTGATTCACGACCAGCTTGATGCCTCGAATGACTCCAGAGCATCACTCACCCGGTTACTTTCGATTTGTTGGGAGGGCACATGGAACGCTTTGACCCGGTAACACAGGCAAAGATCGATCTCACTGCGGCGTTGCGCCTGGCAGCACGCATGAACTTGAACGAAGGGGTATGCAATCATTTCAGCATGGAATTGCCCGGCAACCCGGATCTGTTTCTGATTAATCCGCAGGGCTTGCACTGGTCCGAAGTCACGCCGGCGGATATGTGTACAGTCAACGCCGACGGCAAGGTTGTCGAGGGCAAGCACAAGGTGGAACCGACCGCATTTTTCATACACAGCCGGGTCCACATCGCAAAACACAAGAAAGTCGTGCTGCACACGCACATGCCATACGCAACGGCTCTGACATTACTGGACGGCGCCGAACTCGATCTGCGTGCCAACCAGAACGCAATGCGTTTTTACGGTCGCGTTGGCTACGATCGTGATTATGGTGGCGCGGCTCTTGATACAGGCGAAGGCGACCGCATCGCCAACGCGATCGGAGACGCGGACGTTATTTTCATGCAGCATCACGGCATCATGGTGTGCGGCGACAACATGGCGTATACGTTTGATGATCTCTATTACGTCGAACGTTCCTGCATGGTGCAAGTGCTTGCACAGTCAACGGGCGGCAAGCTCAAGCAGGTTTCCGAAGCACAGGCAAAATACGTCGCAGATCAGATAGGCGGAGAACGTCAGCAATCCTTGCTCCACTTCGAGGCACTGAAAAGAGTGCTCGATCGCGACGAACCGGGTTGGTCGAAGATTTAGCAACTTGCGACGCATGTCCATGTGCTCTCACGGGCTGACCTGGCCCGTGAGCGACCGGCCCCATCGGGAACCAACCCGCATCCTCGCCCGGATGAACGCTGCCGTCCGGGTTGAGCAATAGCACGCGTTACAGTGTGCTTCGCCGTTACAAGACTTTCGCTTCCCCTCGGTCAAAAACCGGAAGGATGAAGGCAGGTCAAGGCAGCAAATAAAAACCCCCTACCGGATGAACCGATAGGGGGTTTTCATTTTTGGGAGCCTGGCGGTGTCCTACTTTCGCACGGTATACCTCGCACTATCATCGGCGCTGAGGCGTTTCACGGTCCTGTTCGGGATGGGAAG
>LJTS01000250.1 GCA_001304425.1 Betaproteobacteria bacterium SG8_40 | reverse complement strand
CTGGCGACGCTTGGGGCGACGATGGACGACGACACACAGACATCCTCGGTGAACCCGGTGCAGGGTGATGGGCGCCTTTACAACGCCGATCTTGCGCCCATCCCGCGGTCTGAGCGCTCCTGGGGCTGGTTCGAAATCTTCAATGTCTGGTCCAACGTGGTTCAAAGTATCTTCGGCTATACTCTGGCAGCGTCTCTAGCGATGATCAGTGTCGCCTGAAAACGGTCCAACTACGGATGTCTGAAATAGGTCCAAAGTCAGTCACTTTATGCACGCATTGAGCATTTCCGGCTGTGACCCAAAACACCTTCACGCACTGCACTATTTCCTGCTTCGGGGAACACATGGGGTGACCGCCTATTTCTTTGGCTTGAATATTGAGAGCCGATTTTTGTACGAGCCGGCGCCCTTTGATTTGCGTGAGCCTAAGCCTAGCAATCTGGGCATCGGCCCTCCCGGCGAGTATTCCTCGAACTTCCGTGTTGCATTGATTAAGCCGAAGCGGCGCTTGCCGTCATCGAGTGCAAAAACGCCGGCAATTGGACCACATTTGGCGTAGAACATGCCTTCACGGTTCTTTTCGCTGATAAGCCCCTTGGCGCCAAGCGCAATCGTGTCACTCGTGACCAGCGCGTAGGGTATGGCGACCTCATCTGGCTCAACCTTGATTTTCGCATTGCCACGAACGTTCTTCAGATTGAGAACGCGATCGACCAACTTGTTCGCTTTTCCGCGCGCATCAAAAAAGATATCGATCAACGGTCTAGTGTCAGTCATGTAGATGCTGCCACTGGCGTCGAGTTTGGCCGGGGTGCTCCAAACGACTTCCGTTCTGCCGAGGTCGATACGTGCATTCCATCCGCGCTGGGTTCCGGGGGCACGAAGGTCGTCGAGGATCAGCGACGAGCCGCTGATATCGAAGGCTTTGTCCTTGGCAGACCCCCCATTGATCTTGACGTCCACACCCAGCGTCCCGGAAATGCGCTCGCCAATTATGTCGGTCTCGATGCGCGAGGTCTTGAACTTGGCGAAGCCACTGGCCGAATCCTCTTGCATGTCGAGTTTGGCGCTCAAGTCAGCAGCACCGCCGAGAATGCGCACCGGTGATCCGCTTGGCAGAAAGGCGTTATACGCCGTCATGTCGTTGACCTTTGCTGACGGGATGCTCAAGTTGACGGCGGAAACGCTGCCCCCGTCTCTCAGAGATACGCTTTTACTGTCGGCGGCCACTGTAAGCGTCATGGAGTCGATGACAGCCTTGTCCTCGTCCTGGCGCCGGAACGAGGCGTCCGTCAGGTTTGCTTCGAGGTGAAGGTCGGGTGCCTCGCCACCTTTCTCGACCGTAATGTCGAAGCCGCCACTGCCCGCAGCGACATAGTCGAGTATTTCCAGCGCAAAATCTTGCGGCGGCATTTGCAGCTTGGAGCCTTCGGCGAGATAGCCCGCACGGATCGTGAGGTCGGTGTCGATCTCAGCTGAGCTTCTGAAGGCAAGAGGTGAGTAGGGATTCTTGAAAAAGGCGCTCGCCCAGTCGAGATCGGAGATAACGAGCTTCGCCGCGAAATGCCCATCGAGCGTCGACAGCAGTTCCTGGATATCCTTTTCTTGGATGAGCTTCTGCAAGCCTCTCCGACCATCTCCGCTTTCTTCGGGCAAGCTGAACTCGACTTTGCCTTTCGAGACCGTAAGGTCAGCCTTCCAGGCTTCGAGAATATTGCTGTCCGATCTTTTGATTTCAGTAT
The DNA here is from genome assembly GCA_001304425.1 of Betaproteobacteria bacterium SG8_40. GTDB lineage: Bacteria > Pseudomonadota > Gammaproteobacteria > Burkholderiales > Eutrophovitaceae > SG8-40. Next base: position 3,583 of record LJTS01000250.1, on the reverse strand, counting down.
CGTCGAGACTGATAGAACTCCCCGCAATGTCTAAACTTGCTGATATATCTGAAGCTTCGCCAGCCGCCTTCAGGATCACCGAGAGGTCCGTCTCAAATGACTCGTTTTCCTTGAACCTGAGTTCAGCCCTGTCGGAACGCAGCATCAGATCGGCCGCGAAGGTGAACGGCGTAACTTCTGCCGTTCCCTCGATAGATCCAGTGCCACCAATCAACTCGACGTTCCACTTTGATGGTAAAAAGCGTTGATAAGCTGCCAGATCCGGCACTGTCATTGAGGGGATGTCGAACGCGACACGTTTCCTTCCAAAATCACCATCTCTTGGGAGAACGTAACTCGAACGATCGATCGCCAGGGCGAGACCCTTGCCTTTGAAGAGCGAGGCGTCGTCGCTCTGGTCTTTGACGCTGAGAGAATTAAAACGAAACGCCGCATTGAGAATGTCCGGCGTCGTGTCGGCTACTTTGACCATCAATTCAGCCACACCGTCGATGACAAACGGTCTGTAGGCGACGGTCAAGCCAGTCGAGGCGATTGCAATGTCCGCGCCGGGCTGAAGATCGCCCTTGTCGAAGATCAACCTCCCATTGATCGCGCCGGTTCCGGCGACGGTCATGCCTGTCGCGGGCTTGAAGTAGAAGTTAAGAAAATCGAGCCCATCGATGGGCAACGCGATATCGGCATCGGCCGACAAGAAAGACAGCGCTTTCAGGCCGCGGTTCTCGTAAAAAATGATAGGCTCGAGGTCAAATACCCCTTTGATCGTTCCGCTGTCGGCCACCTGTTGTCCATCGACAGTAAGATCGTTGACGGCAAGATCGGCGCGAAAGTCGGATATACTCAGCGGACCGTGACGGGTTTGTTGGGTGATCGTCGCCGAAGCCCGGCCCTCAAGCTCCGTCTTGATGGCGCCAATCCAGATTGTGTTCTGACCGCCAAGGCGGTCGATCTCGAAGACCAGTTTCATACCCGGCTCTTGGGTCGGCGTCGGCTCGGCCGGCAAATGAGGATTTCGGCCTTCGATCTTCGGATAGAACTGGCGAATATTGGCGTCGTCGCGATCAGGTGTTGGCCGTGGGCGGAACCTCAAGTCGACGCTATCGCCGTCCATGTCGTAAACTTGTAGAGTTTCCTGCAGCAACGGAGCGATTGCGAGAGTTCCGTTGGCTTCCGCCACGGATATTTCCCACTGCTGCGACCACGATTGGAAATTGCCGTTGAAGTTTATGACATGGAGACGGAACGGGTACCAGCTCCAAGCCTGCTCCCATCGAAAGCGGAACTTTTCCGGCTGGATGCGATTGATGACGTCCTGGGTCGCTGGATGGTTGAGAACTGCGTTGACAACGCCGAGATAAGCGACCTGAGTAACGACCAAGGTAACGACGATCCGCTTGAGCCAACGCTTCATGAAGACTTCAATCCAACCGCATTAACCTACCATCGGTAGATTACCGCCATTGCGCTGCGTTTCCACTGAATTAGATTGCGAAGTAGAGATTTCTTTTTTGCATTACTAATCGACCGTACCATCGGCAATTTATCAGAGCTGACGCTAAAAATATTCAAACGTGCATTGGCCATATTTTATTAAAATTACAAAAAACATTTATAATTTCCCAAGCTTCAACTTTGAAGGACGTCAAAGCAGGTGAGGACAGATAGCTTGCGGGCTGTAACAATTAGTTCAGCAATTTACCGAGGCATTGTTGTCCCCGTCGAGAAGTTGGCGTTGCTTAAACACTCTATCTCCTACCACCCTATCGACATCCTTCTAAAAACTCACAGCTCTAGTTAGCTGAGAAGCCTTCAAGGGTCTCATCAAAGACACCCAAGATCGTAATGAATATGCCAGCGATAACGGGGCCGATGACCAATCCGGCGGCACCGAACATAGCAAGGCCGCCAAAAGTGCTGACTAGGACCATCAGATCACTCATTTGAGCATCGCGGCCAACCAGAGCCGGGCGCAGTAGATTGTCCGCCAAGCCAACGACAAAGACACCCCACACCGCTAGCCCGATTCCACTGGCAATCTCGCCTGTAAATGCCAAATAGATTGCGCAAGGAATCCACACGATAGCCGGTCCTATAGCCGGGATGACCGAGGCCACCGCCATAACAACACCCCAGAAAGCCGCAGCTTCTACCCCAACGAAGGCAAAGGCGATCCCACCCAAGGCGCCTTGTATGATGCCGATTACCAGAGTGCCTTTTATCGTTGCACGGCTTACAGAAATTATACTGTCGGCCAACTTCCTCTGTGTCTCTGGTGGCAGTCCCGAGAGACGTGCGAGCTGTGCAAGAACCGTCGCTCTCTGCTGCAAAAAGAAAACCATCGCATAAAGCATAATAAATAAATGTAGAGGGTCAAATCTCGAACCTGAACAGAAGGTCCAAAGAGCTTTGTTTCCACTTGGATGCAGCTAGATTCCCAAACCAAGTGCGACACCGGCTATGTCCGGGATCGCCATGGGAAACAAATACGATCACTTCAGTCTTGAAGAGCGCTGCCGCTTGCGCGGCTTGATGGAAATGGGCCTTGGTGCTTCTGAGATTGCCCGCCGGCTTGGCCGGCATCGTGGGACGATCTATCGGGAGATCGCTCGCAACCGCTGTGCCTCGGGTTATCGACCTGACAGCGCAGATCGGATGGCTTGGGTTCGCAAACTGCGCGGTTCGAAGATCCAGCGCTTCACCCGTCTTGGCGATTACGTCGGCGACCGCCTTGCCATGGTGGCGATTACGTCGGCGACCGCCTTGCCATGGGATGGTCGCCGGAAGAGATCGCCGGACGGATGGAGCTTGACGCAATGAACGACGCTGTCAGCGCCGAGTCCATCTACCGATACGTCTACAGCCCTGCCGGGCGGCGCGCCGGGTTGCCGCGCTATCTCGCTCAGCGCAAGGCAAAGCGGGGTCGCCGGCGACGAAATGGACGGCGCGAGCCTTCAATCCCTAACCGGGCTTCCATTGATCAGCGGCCCGCCGAAGCTGACGGGCGCATCGCCTTTGGACATTGGGAGGGCGATCTCATGCACTTCCGCCGCCAGAAGGACATCCTCCTGACCCTCCAGGAGCGATGCTCCCGGCTGACCTTGGCCGAGCGCCTTTCCAGCAAGGATGCCACCGAAACCGCAGATGCCATCATCAGTCAGCTCACCGCTTTGCCCTCAACCGCGGTCCAGACAATCACCCACGACAATGGTGGCGAGTTCGCCCGCCATGACAGGGTCAGAGACGCCATCGGGCTTCGGGCCTTCTTTTGCGACCCGCATAGCCCTTGGCAGCGTGGCGGCATCGAGAATGCCAACGGTCGCCTGCGACGCGACTTGCCGCGAAAGGCAAGCCTCAACGGCTACAGCGACAATGACATCAACGCCATCGTCTGGAACCTCAACGCAACGCCGCGGAAGTGCCTCGGATTCAAAACACCAATCGAGGTATTCGCATCTCAACTCGGTGTCGCACTTGAAACGTGAATCCAGCGCAGGCGTCCAGCTTTTCACTATAAATACGCTTTCTTCCTCTGCGACACTTCATGTGACTGGAAAATCAATGGAAAGCTGAAGGCAGAACGATC